>JAQTRI010000264.1 GCA_028711905.1 Candidatus Wallbacteria bacterium
GTCTTGACTCCGCTGACATCGGTCCAGATCTGGATCTCTTCAGCGCCAAGGGCTGACCCGAGGATGGCTGCAGTATAATCAGAGCCGCTGCGGCCGAGCGTGGTAATGTCGCCATCAATAGTGCGGCCGATGAATCCTGTGACAACAGGTATGGCGTCATCGCAGCGGAATTTTGATGGAATCAGCGAATATGTTTCAGGCAGAATTTCGGCTTCTGTGAAGTGTTCGTCTGTGACGAACCCGATGTCAGGGGACTCGAAAAACCTGGACTTGAGGCCCATAGAATCAAGGCAGGCGCTGACAAGGCGCACTGACAGCTTCTCACCGTAAGAAGCGATCTTGTCCTGCATGCGCTTGGTCAGTCTGAGTGACTCAGCGATAAAGGCCAGGTCTTTCAACAGATGTTCATATACTTGGTCAAGCAGATGCTTATCCAGCGCAAGATCCGAGATGATCTGCTGATGTTTATTCCGGATCTGAGTGATTTCAGCCCCTGTCGCGGCAGCGGTCCCTGCCAGCCTGAGCAGCATGTCAGTGACGCCGGATACGGCGCTGACAACCACAGCAGGCCTGCGGGCGATGTTTTTTTCGATCAGGCGGCAGACATTGCGGATGGATTCAGGGTTGCCGACAGATGTGCCGCCGAACTTCATGACGATCATCGGATTTCCTCCGGACTTGATGAGGGTATTGTAGCATAAGGGCATGGAAGATGACAGAGGTTGATGCAAGTCAAACGGGAAGGCTCACGGCTCCCCCTGCAGCAGAAAATTCATTTTATTCAATAGATACAGATAGACATTCCTGTCCGTGGTTTTCTCGGCTTTCTGATAGCATTCCCAGAAGATCTCCGCGGCTTTTCTGTAACAATGGGCGCGATAAAACGACAGTCCCAGCACTTCCAGCGCCGCCAGATTCCTGTTGATCGAAACAGCTTTTTGAGAAAGCTCCAGTGCTTTGGACCAGTCCCTGTCCCTGCGGTCATCTGCCCCGGCAAAGATCCACGCCAGCTCAATGTAAGGGTTCTGATCCTGCGGCATTCTGATCATGGCCATGGTCAGATCCTGGATGGCTGTTTTATATCTCCTCTGCAGAGAGCGGATCATGCCCCTGAGAAGATACGCGCTTTCATTTTTTTCCATGCGGCCGATGGCGATTGAGAGCAGAAAAACCGCCTGCTCGTATTGCCTGCGGTTGACTGCCTGCAATGCGCCGGAAAAGTAGAACTCGTCGGTTTCGCTGTAATCGTCAATGCCGGGAAAAAACGAATCATCATCTACAGGTGGATCTGCTGCGGTTTTTCCTGTGTAAGAGGATGTCGGCATCTTATGGGAAGTGTCTTTCAGCAGACGGGTTCTGCCGCGGAACCAGTCCGGAGCCACGCCCTCAGTGTCCAGTTCAAATGAGGCCACAGTCCCGCTTTCGATCAGCCGCTCGAGGCAGAACTGCCGGTTTTCCATGGTCTGCATGTCGCCCGGTTTAAGCGACAGGGCCTGATCGTAGTCAGCGATGGCTTTCTGGAAATCGCCGGTTTCCTGAAAGCACCAGCCCCTGCAGCAATAGGCACCGTGATTATCAGGTGTGAGTTCCAGGGCAACTGTCAGGTCAAAAATGGCTTTGCTGTAATCCATGAGTTTCATCAGGCAGAAACCGCGGTTGTACCAGGCTGATTTGTCGTCAGGGTTAATGGCCGTGACATTGTCGAAATCAATGATGGCTTTGTCGAACATATCCAGTTTGATCCGGCAGATGCCGCGATTATTGTATGAAGCGCAATCGAGCGGATCAAGCTTTACAGCGGAAGTGAAATCAGTTATCGCTTCATCAATGCGGCCGAGGTGATAAAAGCACAGCCCGCGGCCGGCAAAGACTCGACTCTGGTCTTTGTTCAGTTCAAGGGCTTTATTGAACTGTGTAACAGCCTCATTATACCAGCCATCATTGAGTAAAGCACTGCCCCTAGTGTAATGAACCGCCCATGACGAGTCATAGGCTGAGCAGAAAATACTGAAAGAAAGCAGATAAAATAAAATTGAACATCTAAACATTTGAAATTCACCCCAATGGAGAAAGGTTCGCCAGCCATTGCACCAGAGCTGCCCGTCCTGGAGCCGACAGAGTCAGCATGCGCTTCCAGCGTCGCCAGGAGCCGGTCCTGAAACTACCGTTGCTCAGTGCAGGAGTTGGAACAGAATCCGCGTTCGCCTCGGCCTGCGGCAGGAGAAAGTACTCGTTTACCGCGCGCCAGGCTGATCCACGCGCAGCAAAAACCGAGGCCCGACCCAGGATGGCTCCTGAGGAGCCGGGATTCATTGAAAGGGCGCGATTGAAATCGCGAAGCGCGAGCTGGTGATTTCCAGCCATGCGCCAGCAGAACCCACGGCGGATTAAGGCGATCTCGCAATCAGGGTTCAGCTTCAGGCATTGATCAAGGGCTGCAGCGGCTTTATCGGCTTTTCCGGTTCTCAGACAGGCTGCAGCCAAGTCAGACCAGGCATCGTGATCGTCAGGGTGGAACTCCAGATAATTGTGGTAGGCGTCCTCAGCCCCAGACTGACCGGAAAGGCAAAGCAATGAGGCCTTGATATAAAGAAGTGCGTGATTGTCAGGAAGCAGGCTGATGGCTTTGTTGATGTCTCTGACAGCGGAATCTGTTTCGCCTGAGCGAAAAAGGGCGTCGCTGCGGGCGATCAGCGCTTCTGTGTTGTTGCAGTCCAGTACAAGGGCACAGGAAAAAGCCCTGGCCGCGCCGGCTGGATCATTTGTTTCCATCAGGCAGCGGCCGAGACAGATATGGCAGTCAGGGTCGTCCCCGCGCAGAGCGGCTGCTGCGGTGTAATCCGCAATAGCTTCCGACAGCCGGTCTAAGCGCTTGAGGACAGTGGCCCTGTTGTAAAGCGATGCATAATGTCCGGGATTAAGCTCAAGAGCAGTGGTGAAAGAAGAAAACGCTGAGGCGAAGTCCTCGCGGGACATGTGCAGATTGCCGTGACAGAAATGGAGAAAAAAACTGTTTTCCCCAAGAGCGAGAGCAGAGCGGAAGTCCAGATCAGCCGCGTCAAGATCTCCGAGTTCATGACGGCAGAGGGCGCGGAAAAGCACGGATTTCCCGTCAGTACGATCCAAGGCTGCGGCTGTGTTGAAATCGCGCAGCGCGTCCTGATGGCGACCGATCCGATGCAGGGCAGTTCCGCGGTCCATGAAGGGCTGCGGAAACCCGGGGCACAAATCGATAGCCTGGGTAAAATCAGTGACAGCCCCGGAATTGTCGCCTGCGAGCATGCGCAGCCTTCCCAGAGCCAGAAGCGTGTCCAGATGGTCAGGATCAAGATTCAAGGCATGAGAATAATCTTCCATGGCTGACTGGATGTCGCCCAGTTGCGACCAGGCCTGGCCACGATGGAAATAAAGCGACGGCTCATCCCTGATCAGATCGATCAGACCGGCCAGATCGGAAATGGCTTCACGCGCGCGGTTGAGCGCTGTCAGGCACAGGGCGCGGTTGAAGCGATAGGCTGTGTTATCAGGGTTGAGTTCAACAGCCCTGGTGTAATCATTAAGAGCCTGTTCAATCAGGCCCAGCTGAAATTGTGCCATAGCCCGGTTGTTATAGGCAAAATCCAGTTCCGGGTCCAGGTCCAGCGCTCTTGTCGAATGCTCAACGGATTTGGTGAAGTCTTCCTTATTGCAGTATAAAAGCCCCAGCATGGCGTGGGCTTCGGCATTGTCCGGGTCCAGGGTGCAAAGATGCAGAAAATCCTCAAAGGCTCTGTTGGTATCGCGAAGTTCGCGGCGGATATTTCCCCTGCTGAACAGTGCTTCCCTGTTTTCAGGGTCCAGTTCCAGGCCGCGCGAGTAATCAGCTAAGGCTTCATCGTTGCTGCCTTCAATCTGGCTGATCAGGCCGCGCTGAAAATAAGCCTCTGCCAGCTTTGGGTCTAAGTCCAGAGCCTGGGTATAGTCCTCAAAAGCCCAGTCTAAGTGGTCGAGGTCCAAATAAGCGCAGGCACGATTGAAATAGGCCAGCGCATATTCCGGATTCAGTTCCAGAGCCATGGTGAAATTCTGGATCGCCCGGTCCGGGCTGTCCCGGTAAAGAAGTGAAATTCCGCGATTATTGTATGCTCGAAAGTGGGATGGTTCTCTGTCGATGGCTGAGTTGAACGAAGCGAGGGCAGCGTCAAAGTCCCCCTTTTTCGCCAGCTCCAGGCCCTGGTTGTAAAATTCGTTCTGCTCGTCAGGCAAAGGGTCTATGCGAAAATTCATAAATTGGTCACCTTCATAAAAACAGATTTCAAACGCATCTCCAGCAAATGTTACCAGGCATTACGATGTATCCGCTCTTCCATGGGTTTTCGTTCGCGGGATTCCGGAAGCTTTGCCGGGTAGCCCAGCACAACTAAAGCGAACGGCACTACACCTTCAGGGATCGAAAGCAGTTTGCGCATTCCCTCTTCCCTGTCTTTTTCAGGATGTACCCCAAGCCAGACAGCACCCAGGCCGATGGCGTGGGCTGCAAGCAGTATATTCATTGTCGCGTTTGAACAGTCCAGAGTCCAGTTCCCGGGGAACTTCTGCAGGTTCATGTCTCCGCAGACCAGAATGGCGCAGTGTGATGTTTTGAGCATGGCAGAATAGGGATGAAACTCAGGAATTTTTGTCAAGACGGATCGGTCTTTGATGACAATGAAATGCCAGGGCTGCTCATTGCCGGCAGAGGGCGCGTTAAAAGCACAGGCGAGCAGTGAATTGATGACTGCATCAGTGGGAACCCGGTCAGTATATGCGCGAACGCTTCTGCGGGAGCGGATCAATGACAGCATCGCTTCAGGATCAGGGGTTTTCTGGCCTGAAGATTCCAGTGACTGGGACTGGAATTCGCGCTCCAGTTGCCGGACATATCTGTCATGCTCCTGGGAGAGCTCCATCCAGTCAACACAGCGGTTGATGGAGTGCAGTAGCATGGACATGTTGACCGGCTTGGAAATATAGTCGGTCGCACCAAGGCGGATGGCATTGGCTACATCAAGCGCTGTGCCCTGACCGGAGAAAATGATGACCTGTGTTGCCGGGCTTTCTTCTTTGACTAAGGTTAAAACTTCCAAGCCGCTCATGTCAGGAAGGCCGATATCAACGAGCATGAGTGATGGTCTGGCGCTGCGGAACAAGCTGATTCCTTCAGCCCCGTCAGCGGCAGTCAGCACATCAAAAACATGTTTTTCCAGTATCTTGGCAACCATGGTGCGGATATTCGGTTCATCGTCTATGATCAGGATCTTGCGAGATGAATCAATCATGTATCCTCCCTGCCTTTTTCAGTATATCATTTTTCGAACAGTCAATCATCATGGAGCGGTCATTGTGTTCGCACCGGTAGACTTGGGGTAGTGATAGGTAATGGGTAATGGGTAATGGGTGATGGAAGATACAGGGGCGGATAAATATTCGTCCGATAATTTGTATTCGCTGGATGGATATCCTGGAACAAGGCTGATATAATTTCCGCATGCTGACAGCCATAAAATGCAT
>JAQTRI010000265.1 GCA_028711905.1 Candidatus Wallbacteria bacterium
AGCTCAGTCAGGCCGACAGCGATGACTGATGCGGCTTCCCGCCTGGTAAGAACTATGCCGCGCTGATACAAATCCGACTTGTCCCCGAGCAGATTATTGGTCCCGAGCTGGTCAATCAGGTTATACAGCCGGTGTGAGAGCGGAACCGGCTCCTCCAGACCGCAGTAAATGATAAAGGCGCAGGAGAATATGAACCACAAGAATGCATGTTTCATTCGGCTTCCCTCATTTTGAGACTGAACTCGTAATCATTGCCGTCCTTAATAAGCAGCAGTCGCTCCAGTTCGATCAAGGAGATCCGCCCTCCAGCAAGATCGTCTCCTTCTGTATATATCTTATCGTCAATCAGGGCCTGAAATTTGCTCCCTTTTTTCAAAATACCCTGGATGTTCAGTCTGAGACTTTCTCTTTTAGCTGCTTTTGGTATTTTCGGACGGTTAACTTCGAAGTTCAAAGGATTCGACCATTTGCTGTTGCCTTTAACATTACGGGCAATGACCCTGACGATGTATTGCCCATCGTTCAGATTGTCCAGCTTGTGAGGTGGTTTGACGCTATTTGTCAGTTCATTGTTGACATCCATATCGTAAGATGAAGCCAATGGAATTTCATCCCAGCGCAGTACCACCAGACCATCTGTGTCCGGGTTCTCGTATTGTTCCGCTAAAACGGTCGGGGTCTGCAGTTCGATTTTTTCCTGAAAAATATTGCGGCCAAAGGAATTCTCAAAAGCTACGATGTCTTTGATTACAGGAGGCACTTCAGTTTCCGTGAAAGTGCGTGATGTTGCCGGGAGTGTAACTGTGACAGGCAACTCTCCAGTTGCAGCAGTGGCGAGCGGTTGACTGGGAACAAGTCCCTCGGCAATGGTTTCCATGGTGGATAAAATTGGAGGCAAACCATTTGGAGGAGGTGGGAGTGTCGTTGGATTGATCGGTCGGTTGAGCGAGGACCTGGGTGCTGGAGTCATCAGGAGGAACAACACCAGAATCCCGACAAAGGATAGTATGAGCAGCGCAAAGGCAATCTTGATTTTATTCATGGGTTTCTCCCAGCACCACCAGGAGTTTGACCTTGCAGTCAATTGTACCTGTGTTCATCATGTCGGACTTGAGGGTCAAATTATCGAGTACAATGACCGAATCCAGCTGGTTGAGATAATAAAAGAATTTGGCTATGTCGATCATTTCCGCTGACAGATCGACATAGATCGGAAGTTCTTCCCATGTTATCTTCTGTTTTTTTTCATTAAGTCCTTTGGTTTTCAGCACAAAGGTGCGAGTCACTTCCGCGACCGCTGATTGCGGGGGAGGCGGCGAACCACCACCTGAAGGGGGAGGAGGTGGGGGAGGGGCATCTCCTGGCGATGCTTGCGAAAAAGACTGCACAGGTGATTCCTCGATTGCGACAGCGCTGACCTTTTCATTTTTCATAATCTGCCCCTGTTTGATCGCCTTGAGATAAATCTTGATACGGGGCTTTTCGGCAATTTTGGCTATAGTATTGAGCAAAAGAGGAATTTCATTCTGATCGACTTTACGGGATGTAAAGGAAGAAACTGATTTACGCAATTCTACGAGCTGGGATTCAATCTGCAGCTGATTCATGCTTTTAAGCTGCTCGCTCGCCATGTTCAGGCTGCGGGTCCCCTGCAGGGCTTCTTTCCTTGATTTCTGCAGCTGATAAACCGAAGGAAAAAGCATGAAAAGGAAGTATCCGGTTATCATGGCAATGATTCCGGTGAACCCTACAATGTAAATGTTTCCTTTATTCATCGTTTTTGCTTACCAGGTTCCCATTAAGGGAGAATATCAGTTTCTTTCTTTTCTCCTCATTTTTGCCTGCACCTTCTGAAAGTATGGTGTTTTCCAGGTTTACGCCATGGAAAAAGGGGCTTTTCCCCAGAACAATAGCAGTGTTCGTAGCACTTGATGCGTCCTGAGCTTTGCCGGTAAGACTGAACGAGTGCTCCCGATCCTTGTTCAGCTGAAAGACGAGTTCATCAACAATGGTGTCTTCAGGCATGACATGGCTCAATTCGCGGAAAATGTCGGACCAGTCCTGCTGCCCTTTGAAAATGTGGGCTTTTTCCCGCGATTCATTTTCCAGCTTGCGGATTTCATTTCTCATACCAACAGCCTGTTCCAGTTGCTCATTGACGATTCTGAGCTTCTTGACGCTTTCTTTAGCCTGGCTCCGGTAGGAAATAGTCTTGGACTTGATGTAAAGGAAAGGAACAATCATCATGATGATCAGTCCGATATAAATGAACCCAAAAAAGACAGCAGGGTTTGGAATAATCTTTTCCAGCATCTCCGCGAGAAGATTGTAAAAATACTTGATGTCTTCGAAGGAAGAAAGGGAAATCTCGGTTTTAACGCGCATTTTGTCTGGAAGAAGATTGATTCTGGACTTGGCCGGATGAGCTTCGATGGCAGTGCCAAGGGCATTGGCGAAGTGGTTGGCATTGAGAGAGTTCGCATCAGACGGAGATGCGAAAGTGATCAGATGGTCTTTGTTGATGGCGCACAGCTCGACTCTGGATTCCAGATTTTCGCCTATAAAGGTCGGCACTCCATTCAATTCCGATAGATCACCGGTAAGCAGTATGCGATCAATTTTTTTAACCGCAGAATTGGTTTTGTAATAACCGATGGACAGTCGGACTCTCTGCAGGAGCCTGTTGATACCCTCCCGCACCAGTCCGGTGGTTCTTTCATCCCCGCCTGTTATGCCGTGTTCCTGTTTAAGGGCTCGCGCCTTTGGCATATTTTCCGGAATCTGCAGCGGATTGTCACTAAGGTTTTCAGCAATGATTTCATCGATGTGATAGGATCCCATAGGAATGACACGGCTGAAATCAAGGATCCCGCTGTTAAAGATATTGACCGAAGTGTTCGTGTACCCGATATCGATATGCGCTGAGACTGATTCGGGTTTTTCGCCGCCTAAGAGTTCCAGCAGATTATCCGACAGAAGAGGTGTGACGATGATGGCGTGGATTTTCAGTTCCAGTGCCTGGAACAGCCTGTAGTACTTGTCCAGCTCTTCTTTTTTGCATGCCACGGCAAGGGTCTTGAGTTTCGTGCCCCCATCTTTCTGGACTTCCCCCAGGACATGGTAATCGATTTCAGCCTCTTCGAGAGAGAAAGGAAGTTCTTTTTTTGCCTCGAAATGCACAGCAGTCGGCAGTTCTTCGTCAGGGATCTTGGGAAGCAGGATGTTGCGCAGAATGATATTGGTTCCGCTGACGCAGAAAAGCGCGTGATGCTTACTCAACTGGTTGGCAAAAATAAACTCTTTCAAGGTGTCTATGCTGGACTGCTTGAGAAGGTCTTCCCGCTTGATCGGGAGTTCCTTGAAAGTATCCAGAACGATCAGATTGTCTGCCAGATGGAAGGCAATAATTCTGGTGGAGAGGCCGCATGGGTCAAATGCGATGTAACTCTGCTCGACCTTGAATAATTTACTCAGTTTGATGTTCATTGCCATCCGGTTGTCCTGAAATTGCGAACATTATTTCAGGACGGAGATTTTTACACCTATCGACCAACAAAGGAGGGAAATTAAATGCAGGGGTCGGTTCAAACCGATCCTCATCAATGTTGCCGGGGTGGCCGAGCGCTACATCCCGCTGGACAGCAGCATGGACTTTTCCACTTCATTAGAGCTGACTAAGGGAAGATATTCTTCAGTGAAATTTTTAAAAAGCACTGACAATTCATTATTGATGAAGACTGTCAGCAGTTGATAGTTGGCTAAGCTCTTTGTTTCCCAGAAGGAGAGTTCGTTTTTTTCCATCAGCCTGGCTGTGGCGATAATCCTGTTTCCCTGGATGTCATATTTGATAAAAGTTTTTCGAACACGACCGGTAATCCCTGTTGCCGGGTCATAATCTGTGAATCCATCGAGAATCAGACTGAAATTGCCGTTGGAGAGGCCGTTGTATTTTTTCATGCCAAACAGCTCGATAACCTCTGTCGGGGTAACAACACCCTGGGAATTCTGTATCTGTTCTCCATAAGAAAAGCGGACGAGCTGTATGGACACAGGAGTGTCGGATGAAGCGATCAGAATCTGGCCTTTAGGGTTGTTCATGATAATCCACCGGCGCCAGGTGGATTCGTTTTTTAACTTAGTTTCAACGATAAACTGGGAGCCCAGAGTGTCTGGATTGTGGTAAGAACTGAGATAACTCAACTGGATTTCCTGCCCCAGATTGACGGTCACCTCCTGTCGCATGCCGGGGCCGAACCTGAATACCTCAGTCGGATTGAGCAGAGGATATCTGCCGCCGATCGCGTTACGCGGGTCATACCCGATGGCGCATGAGCCTTGAGTAACTTCAATAGTGCATCCCCTAAGATATGAAAGATGGTTGGCCGTAAGTTCAGGGTTGCATGCCTGTCTGTGAATGGCGATTTCCGCTCCGGCCTGAGCCAGATACTCTGTTGCAATGTAGTTCCCTTTGCTCTGGCTGATGCTGATGTCTGTAGAAACCAGCATGTTGAAACTGATGCCGAGGAAGGTCAGCACTGAGATAATGATAAAAACGATCAGCAGAGTATTGCCCTTGTTACCCATAATTCAATTTTACCTCGAAATAAGGTGAAATGCTATTACATCAGTTGTGTTTTACAACCCCCGACTTTTGTAATACAATGATTCAGCTGAAATCAGTTCTTTGTGGTATGACGGATTGTTTTACAGATAGCGGAGATTAGCTGTGCAGAGAATCATCGCCCTGATGCTCGAAGTTGAGGAAGAAGCTGTTTTGCTTAATGAAGCCGCAGGGATTAACGCCGGAAACCTTCTGGAATTCACACGCAGGAGGCTTGAAGAAATCGATGCCGGCCTGAATTGTGAATTTCAGGAGGAATCAAAGAGAATCAGGGACATGTTCCTGGATAGAAATGCCAGGCGCCTTCGCCGAATAGCTGAAGAAGGCTCCGCCACATCTTCCCCGGACGGCCATGAACTGGACAGGATCGCCGAATCATTAATGAAGGAAATCCTGACTTGAGTCCGGTTTTCTCCCCCTTTAAGTATTCATATCTGAACGCCAGAGTACATGCCCGCAGGCAGCGCTTTTTCAACCGTCAGGTGCTTGCCGGATGGCTGGAGACAAGTTTTCGGGATCTGTACACGAAATATACTTCTTTGTCTGGCCTGCATGATGAACACGCCGGTCTGCCGCTTTTGATGCGCGAGTTTGCCTGGGAGCATTACTTGGACCGTTGCCGTGTAGCAGCTATGTCCCCGGCCGATGCCCGGGATCTGGCTGAAATTTATATTTTTCAGGGAGTGTTACCTGACATCAGAACCTGCCTGAGGATAGAAAAGGGAGCGTTCGGTGAAAGCGGAACCGGATTGATAGCTGATCCGCAGCTGAGGGAAAAAGCTTCGCGCGATATTAACGAATGTTTTCAGGACCATGTGTTTTCCCGTCTCAGGATGTTCCGTACTCTGCTTCCGGAAAGGGCTAAGCATTCTCTGCTCGAACTGGAAAGAGCCTTAGA
>JAQTRI010000266.1 GCA_028711905.1 Candidatus Wallbacteria bacterium
TTCCACGCGTGGAATGGTTGTAACTTACCAGGGCCGCCTGATCAGTTCCTGCTATCACTCATGCTGTGGAGGGGCAACTGCTTCATCCGATCAGGTCTGGTCCGGCGGAGGTCATCCTTATCTGGAGGGTGTCGCTTGCGGATTTTGCGCAGAATCGCCTCACTACAGCTGGGAGTATCGAATTGATAAGGACCGGCTGGTCAGAATGCTCAATGATGCAGGTATCAAGTGCGGTCCGGAGATCTCCATGGAGGTTCTGGAAACCGATGCTGCGGGAAGAGCAAAAGCCGTGAGGATCAACGGTGAAATCGTTGCATCCGGAAAACTGCGCCAGATAGTCGGAAATACGAAACTCTACTCCAGTTTTTTCCGTATTTTTGAAAAAGAACCGGAGTACACGGCCATGGGCAACCTTTCCTTAGAGGAAAAGGTGAACCGTATCATCGCCAGGTACGAGAGTGAATTCAGGAGCGATTCTGCTAAAGAATTCATTTTCACCGGCTCAGGCAACGGACATGGGGTGGGTCTGTGCCAGTGGGGGGCCAGCGGAATGGCCAATCAGGGGCACACATTCCAGGAGATTTTAACTAAGTATTATAAAGGCACGAAAGTGGAGAAATATACGCCACGGCATAACGCGCAGCAATTGGTCAAGCGGTAGTTCCATCTAAATAAATGTGTGAAAACAGCCGAAGAACTAAGAGATAGGCAATAGGAATCACAAGATGGAAAATATGAGGAAGAGGTGATCTTATGGGACTGTTCGGAAGCTCAAAAGCAATCGTTGGGCTGGACATCGGATCCAGTGCCGTGAAAGCGGTAGCGATGGAGAAGTCCGGAGGAGGACTGAAGCTGGTCAGCTACGGCATTACCCCTCTTCCGGAAGGCATTCTTGTGGACGGTAATATTGCCGACAACAATGCTCTGACTGAAACGATCAAGGAACTGATTAAGAGCCTTGGACACAAGAATGCTGTCACAAATGTCGGATTTTCCTCCAAGAATGTAATTTCACGCTTTATCACAGTCCCTCAGATGAAAGACGAGGAACTGGACGAAGCCATCAAGTTCGAAGCTGAACAATATGTTCCATATGCTCTTGAAGATGTGTGCATCGGATTTTCGAAGCTTTCAGAACTCGAAGAAGAAGGCATGATCAACTTTTTTATCCTCCTGGTCTGCTCCCAGAAAGAGATAGTTAATAATTATCTGCGCACACTCAAGGCTGCTGGTGTGAATTCCAATGTGCTCGATGTCAACAATTTCGCTGTGCTCAACGGTATCAGCCAGCAGATCAGTGACGATGAAGCTGCCGCTATTATCGAGATCGGGGCAGTATCGACAGACATCAATGTGTGCAGAAACGGAATACTTGAGTTTCACCGAAACATCGGCATTGCCGGCAACCAGATAACCTCAGTAATCCAGAGCGTGCTGAAGCTGGATTTTGCCCAGGCGGAAAGCATTAAGAAGGAAGAAGGAAGCATCAACACCGAGGGCGGTGATGAAAACGAGGTCTCTGAAGTCATCAGGACTGTGGTTGAGGATCTGGCCTCGGAAATCAGGCGCTCGTTCGATTACTACAAGGCACAATACAGGCAGAAGGTGATCCATAAAATTCTCCTGTCAGGTGGCAGCGCATACCTGCGCAATATAGATGTATTTCTTGCCAATGAACTGGGAATAGAAGTCGTGTTGTGCAATCCTTTGGCGGGAGTACAACTGGCTGTTTCCGATGAAGAGGGAGCGCAGGCGCACGCGCTGGAACTGGCTGCCGCAATTGGCCTGGCTGTCAGGGAACTGGTGTAGGAGGTAACGATGAGAATCATCAGGATAGACCTGATCCCAAAAAAGCCGGGCATGAAAATGCCCAAGCTTCCGCTGGGCACCATCATTGGTGTGATGGTGGTAATCGGCGTGGCATGGACACTATGGGGATACCTGGGACCGGCATGGCAGGCTGAACTGGACGATTTGCAGTTGAAAAAAACTCAGCTCAATAAGAGAAAGGAAGCTGAGATCAAGCGCAAACAGGATAAACTGGACAAGATCAACGCAGAAATCCAGAAATGGAAGACAAAGGTTGAATTGATCGAAGGCTTGATCAGTAACGAAGGAATAGTGGCCTGGACCCAGGTGCTCGAAAGACTCACGGAAATCGTTCCGCGCAAAAAGGTCTGGTTGAGCCGATTTACCACTGAACCCAAGTTCAAGATTTCTGTTCAGGGTAGAGGGGTCGATACAGTGAAAAATATCTCCGAGTACTTGAACAATTTAAAAAAAGACCCGTATTTTACCGATATTTATCTGTCGAAAGCTTCCAAGGGTCAGAAGACGGGTCAGCAGGAAATCTGGGAGTTTTCACTCACCAGCACCCTTAAGAAAAAAATCGACCCGAGTGCCAAAAAGGAGTAGGTGATGGGAGAAAAATCCTTAATTTTTACCCTGTTTTTGTTGATCTTGATAGGGATGTGTTCGACCTTTTACTTTAAAAACTACAAGAAGTATGTAAAAGAGAAGGACGATCTTCTGGCTGAAATCAAGCGCATTGAAGAGGAACTTGAAAGGGCCAAAAACATCGATGAACAGATCGCCGCGGCCAACAAGGAATTGGAGGCGATCCTGAAAAAGATGGTGCAGCTTTTCAACAAGGTTCAGACTGAAATTCGTGTGCCTGTGATTCTGAACAAAATCGAGGAGTTCGCCAAGCAGACCAAGGTTGATTTCAAGGAGATCAAGTTCGAAAACATCACCGAGTATGAAGCGTACAGCGTTATGCCCGTCACAATCACCATGGTCGGAGAGTACCATCCGCTCGGTAGATTCACGGCCAGGCTTGAAAATTTCAAGCTCGTGACAGCCCGTAAAGGCCGTTTGACACTGGCAACAACCGGATCAGGCGGTGATGCAGGTTACGCCAATCTCGGGCAGCCTGGATATGAAGGACTCGGTCAGCTGAAGAAAAAAACCGAAATTACAATGACATTCCAATATGAAGTATACAAGTTCGCAAAAGGCGATTTTACGGCTGCGGAATCAGCCATATTTTAAGGGAGGGCCGATGTTAAAGTTTGCCAGAGTTTTGATAGTGATAATGGTCATCGGTCTAATGTTCCATTCAGAGAAGGTTTTCAGCGATGAACTGGATGACCTGCTCGGAGGGGGTGGACCGGCTGCAACAGGGGATACAGCTCCGGTCGATGGCTCTGTCAGCGGGGCGGTTTCTGAAGATGACGGGCTGGGCGGTCTGATCGGCGAAGAAGAAGAAGAGGACGCTGCCCCGGTTTCAGCGGAACCGGTTGACACTGAAAATTACATGGTTTCCGAGCTGCTCGTAAAGTATTTCAATGACGACCCGGCAGAAGATGGCAATTATCTCAATCCGTTCGAATCATTGGTCAAGCCGCCGGCACCGCCGAAATCGACGCCAATGGTTGCCCGCGGTCAGGAAGCACCCAAACCCCTGCGTCTTAAGCTCAACGGGGTTGTTTCAAACGGAGATGTCAGATTCGCCCTGATCGAGAATCTTGACAAAAAAGAGTCATATGAACTGGGCGAGGGCGAGAAGACCGCCGACTTCAGTGTGGTGGAAATCACTGATGATAAAGTGGTGACCTTTGATTACCGTCTGAATATGAGAAGAACGATCACGGTTTCGGAATAAGAATACGGAGGTATATATGGAATTTAAAAGGATCATCGCATCAGTCATGCTGGCTCTGTTGGCAGTGGCCAATCCGCTGGTGGCTGCGACCAACGACTATGTTTCCTTCACTTTCAGCAATCAGGACATCCGTGATGTTGTGAGAATGATTGCCAGATCCACAGGATCGAACATTATCACGGAAAAGAATGTTCAGGGAAAGATCTCCCTGTCATTAAAGGATGTGTACTACGAAAGAGCGCTGGAACTCGTGGCCAAGGCTAACGGGTATGTCGTGCGTAAGGTGGACAACACCTATATCGTTGGCCCGGCCGACAAACTGGCAGCCGGTTTTGACATTGGTCTCAACAGGACATACAAGCTGAATTACGCTGAAGCCGAAAGTGTATCCAAGGTTATCTCCGGAATTTTCAAAAAGGCCGAGGTCCCGATCGAGGTCAGTGTCGATACAAGGGTCAACGCTGTGGTTGTGTCGGGAACCCAGACCGCATTGGACAAGATCGATGAACTGATCAAAAGCATTGACATTCCCGTACACCAGGTGATGATCGAAGCCAAGATCGTCGAGATAAACACCATGGGGGAGCGGGATCTTGGTTTCAGCTGGACATGGGGTGTCAAACGCGATCCGAGCGGTGATAACAGCGGAAAGATCTTCCATGTGCAGGAGTTCCAGGCAAAGAGAGCCGACAATGTGGGATATTTCGCGCAACCCGATGCTGTTATGGGTGAGGGCTATGGTGATCCTTTCAAGATCGGGGATTATTTCCGCAGCCCGACTGCGTTCGAAGCGATGTTTTCCGCAGTTGAAACCACAGGCAACGGCAAGATACTGTCCAACCCGAAGATCATGGCTATGAACGGTAAGGAAGCGACTGTCCAGATCGGCGAACAGGTGATCTATACAGGTGGAGCCACTCAGCCGCCGCAGGAAAAGGATGTCGGTGTCATTCTGACAATCACCCCGAGAATCAATGATGAGGGATGGGTCACCATGGATGTGGAACCGATCGTTTCCGAGGCCCAATGGCGAAGTCTAAAAGGCGGAGGAGAGTATCAGTATCCATCGATCACCAAACGACAGGCCAAGACTACAGTGCGGGTTCGTGACGGGGAAGAGATTCTGATCGGAGGACTGATCACCCAGAATGACAGTAAATCCAATGTCAAGCTGCCGATCCATGGTGATGTGCCGATTTTCAAAAGCCTGTTCAGCAAGAACAGTAACAACAAGAGTACCAGGGAATTGATCATTCTGATCACTCCACACATTATTATGCAGAACGAAGGTTGATTTAACTCGAATTGAGGAAAAAAGGGGACAGTCAAGTCCCCTTTTTTTATTGCATTGCTGCTGGAACAACCATAAAATGAAGCGACAATAAGAATTTTGACGGCTTTCCCTAAATGAATGGAGGATGTTCGTGAAAAACATGACAATAACTTTGATAGCTGCAGCTGCGCTTCTTGCAGGCAGTTCGGGGCTTGTGGCAGCTGAAGACGGCAAAAAGCAACGCGATGACCTGATGAAAGACCTTTACATTCTCAACGAGGGGGTTCGATACCTGCACGATTATTACTTTGAAGAAATTCCGTCTGAGAAAATGGTGCATGATATGCTGGCGTCATACACCGACAAGTTGGATCCCTACACCACTCTTCTTGAAAAACAGGAAAGCCAGCAGATGAAGATGTCGCTGAAAGGCAAGTATGGTGGTGTGGGCATTGTTATCGGCCTGCGTGACGAAAACCTGATTGTAGTGTCGCCTTTTGAAGACACCCCTGCATTCAGGGCCGGGTTGAAGCCGCAGGACCGGATCTTGCAGGTCGATGGAAAAGACACC
>JAQTRI010000267.1 GCA_028711905.1 Candidatus Wallbacteria bacterium
GGCTTTACCGATCCGTCCCATGCGTCCGACCCTGCCGGTCCTGTGGATGTAAGTATCAGCGCTGTCAGGAAAGTCCCAGTTGATGACATGGGTGACATGTGAGAAGTCCAGCCCCCTTCCTGCCACAGGGAATTTGGGGTCAGGGCTTGAAATTAGTAATTCTTGCGCGCAATCGCTGTGTCGGTGCGGATTTCAGGAAAGCCTTACTCACTGTTGAATAATGTGTCCCGAGAAACTGGGCGATCTCTTTCAGCAGATAGCCGTGCTGGACATGAGCCTTGTAAATCGCCAGGTTTCGAGCTTCTTTCTCTACTCTATACTGCGGGATTTTACGATTCATTCAGATTGTCTGTTTGTCAGGCAATAGGAGTAAATTTACCAGTTGGATTTTCCAGTGGTATACAACTCCGGGATATTGAATGCGCAGATGTCTCGCCATGGTGTTGAGTTTACTCTAAATTTTTACTAATTTCAAGCCCTGACCCCGATATTGCCCCGATATTGCCCTCTAATAGAAACAGGTGAATTCTCTTACTCATTCTTGCCCCCCTTTATAGTTTCAAGTTCATTTATTATTGAGATCATTTTTCCCTTTGTAAAGGAATCGGTAACTGATTCAGCTCTTTTTCTTAACATGTCAACAGATGTGGCATCTTTAAACGCGATGAAAAGAGCCGCGACAGAACAAGCCTCGAAGTTCGCTAATTCGCTGAATCTGTTATGTACTGTTTCCAAAATAAGTTCTTTTTCATTTGAAAAAAAAGATGTAAGAACATAAACAGCAACATTTCGATTTCCGTCCGAAATACCCACTCCTGCTACTCTGGGTTTACAAAAAAGCACATCTAAAATGTTAACTACCATTTGACGGCTTCTGACATTTACATATTTAATAGCTTGCATTGATTTTAGTTGGACTATATCGTCATTAGATTTAATACCCTCTTCAATAAATAAAATTGAATCTTGTGGTGAAATTCTACTTAATGAGAGTATCGCGGCTCCCCTTGTTTGCTCCTGCAGTTCTTTATTGTTGATAGTGTCAATCAGAGTTTGTATTAACTCATCATCAGCCAGTTTCATGAAACTCTGCGCTGAGTAAGCAGCAGACAATTTCACATCCTGGCTTTCACTGGTGTCTTTTAACAAATCAATTAAAAGGTGTTTGGAACGTTCTGATTTGTCTTTCCAAAGAAACGATAAAGCCAATTCCCGCATCTCATCGTCTCTGTCTGAGGCGATCTGATAAAGTGAATCATATGCTTCCTGGCAATCAACATATTGAAGCCCTTGAATTGCCTGATTTCTGACTTGCGGGGTTCTCCCTTTCTTCGAAAGAGCAATCAAAGGCTTTGCTGTCAATTTACTGCTGACGCTGGAGACTGCTCTCATCAAGTCTGTTGCTAACACTTGCAAGTATCCATTTTTATCATCAATTGCTAAATCTGCAATTGGTTCAACTAATTCCTCACTGTGTGCTTCCAACCAGTGGATCCGTTTCAAAAAACCTTCTTGATCATTCTTTTCCCCAGCGATGATCAAATCATTCAGCCCTTTCAGCAGATCCGCGGATATCTTCCCCTTATACTTCCTTAAATACTCCCTGGCCCACACGATCTTATCCAGATCAATCTCCTCTGTGCCTCCGGCAAGTGCAGTTTCAATAGTTCCAGAAAAGATCTCGCCTGTCGCAGCCTGCGCAATTTCGCTGGTTGCGCTTGGCTGCTGCGCAGGTGGTACCGTCTTAGGAATCGCGACAGGTGCCTTGGTGATCCTCTGAGGAGTCGCTGGGGCTTGGCTTTTACCTCGCCCAATGAAAAGCATCGTTCCAGAAACGGCAATGATAACGGCCATGACGATCAACACCTGCTTTTTGTTCAATTTATCC
Source organism: Candidatus Wallbacteria bacterium (assembly GCA_028711905.1). Classification (GTDB taxonomy): domain Bacteria; phylum Muiribacteriota; class JAQTZZ01; order JAQTZZ01; family JAQTZZ01; genus JAQTRI01. Next base: position 1,889 of record JAQTRI010000267.1, read on the forward strand.
CCCCTTGATTCCCTTTTTTATTCAAATCCAAGCGTAATTTTTTTAAGTGCGTTTTTTACCGGCACTGAGCGCTGTTTTATTATTGGGTCTTCTTTCAGCCTATTATTGCTACATATTTCTGTCAATTGGCATTTTTCTTAAATCCGCATAAGAATTTTCCTACACTTTATGTCACTAAGCCTCTAATAATCGATGCTATTTCCCCAGATAAAGGGAGCAAATAACTCAGCCTGTCAACCAATTTCATTTTGAGTTACCAGAGTCCTTTCAATGTGCCTTGCGGGGACCCGGCTTCGCAACAGCTCCGCCGGGCAGGCAGGTCAATTGACAGACGCTTGTGGGCACGGCCAGTCCCCGGACGCCAGATAAGCATAGCTTGCATTTCCCGGAGCAAACCCCACTTCCTTGGTCCATGCCATGCCATTGGTGCTCCACCAGAACTTGCCTTCATTGACGCCATAGCCCGGGCCTGCGAAGTACCACATTTCCGAACCGAGTATATGCAGGCCGTTAGGGTTGTCCAGGGTGCTTGCTGGATTCCATGAGACCTGGTGCATTTCGTCTCTGCATTCGGCATTCCACAGACCACCGTTGCTGTCAAGGCACCAGAGTTTGTTCTTGAAATAGTATAATTTGCGAATCATGGCCGGGTCGTAGATCTTATACCAGTCAAAAAGATTGCCGGAATAAAACAGGCCCTGTCCGAACACGGCAAACATGGTTCCTCCGCTTGACGCGATCATTGCCGGAGCGACTTCAACAGTGTCCAGGTGCTGCCATGTTCCCAGGCCGACAGAGTAGTAATTAAGCAGGAAGAAATTCTGAAGCCTGATCCAGGAACTGCAGTTTATAGTTGTGTACAATCCTGATGCGTTGCATGAGAACAGCTGATTGTCGAACACTGCAAAGGATGTATCATATTGCCCGATGTTCGGTTCAGCGCTGATTTCATTGGACCATGTTCTGCTGTCCGGATCAAACTGGAATTTTTTCAGTGCATTGAACAGCCAGATCTCGCTGCTGTATTCGACCAGCACTCCGCTTGCAACCGGGGAATCAGTAATCACCCGGGTCCAGTTGAACACCATTTCATAGCGGCCTTCCTGGTTCCAGGGCGCTGCAGGCATGGTGATTTCCTGGGTTTTGGGAGTTTGCCAGTCTTCCAGGTCGCTGAAGGAGATGTTGAATTTCTTCTGATACTGAGCTTCGCATGTATGGCCCGATGCCATCCATTCCAGTCCGATCTCCGGATCGTCGGTAGTCCAGAAGGCTTCAGCCTCCACAGAGGCGTGGTGCGCATACGGGTTGGTAGCTGATACACCGTACAGTGTGGCTTTCAGTTCCTGATACACGCCGATGTAAGCATCCCGTTTCCGTGACTACACAGTTGACAGAATAACTGTTTCGATGTCTGATACTTGCTTATACAGATCGCTTCCAATGATCGCATGGTCTGACATCCTCCTGATAATCTGATTGATGGTTGACACGCGGCTCTTTGTCAGGCGGTTTCGACAAAAGAAAGGAACTTCATGCGGTCGTTAATGTCGCGGAAAATCCGGCTCCTGGTGTTTCCACAGCTTATGACATGATAGCTGGCGTTTTCGAATTCGATTCGCAGCTGCCTGGACATTTCAACACCTTTGAATCGATCTGAAACACTTTCTATTGCAGCATTAAATCGCCAATATGTCAAGTGTGTAGTCGCGGAAAGCTAGGCGAAACTAAATTGCATAATGATAAGAAGGCTCATCGCTGTTAGTTTCATTGTTGACTCCTTAACATAGAAACTGCTTGATTTATTTCACGGGCATATTCTTTACAGTTTAGTTTTTCGCATTCTATCGCTTTTGCTTCTAATAATGGAATTGAAGAGAAATCGTTAAAAGCTAACAATATTTTTGTTGCCCATCTTGCGTTATTCGGTGATAAATGGGGATAGATCTTTTTTACTTTTTCAAGGATGGTAGGATCATTATAATATGTTAACGAATGCGCAATTTCGCCAGCATCAGGATGTTCACTTTCTAACATATCAACTAGTTTGGATGCGATTTCTCTATTTGATGCGATCTGGGCAGCATGGATTGCTTGATAAACTATGACTTCATCGGTAGAATGTAGCCCTTTGTAGATTAGCGGCAAAGCCTTTGGCGCATCGAGTTTAGCAAGAGCTTTCAGTGTCCCTTCGTACAATACCGTAGGCGTATCAACATTGACGATAAGGTCTGTTAAATATTTAGTGATTTCATCGGTTGGATTTTGGTTGGAAAGTGCATAAATTACTTCATACTGTGTTTGCTCGGAAACATCCTTTGAATTCTCTAAAATAGAGTAGAGTTTGTCACGTATGCCATTGTTCTTATAGTCATAAGCCATATGGACAGTATGATTGAGCAAAGGATCATTGTGATTAGTCAGTATCTCACTGATTAGAATTTCACATTCTGCCGAGGTAAATGAATTGAGATGATTTATGGCATCTTTTCTCGAATCCAAATTAGCTTTTGAATTTCTGACAATCTGCACATAGTATTGTTTTACTTTATCAAACCCTAACTTTCTGTATGAGGATAGAATCACTGAGCGAAGACCATCCCCGGTTAGCGGATCTTCAATAATCTTTTTAATTAACTGTTCATCTTTTGAAAGCTTATGCTTATCGTCAAAAATCACCCTCATATCATGGATCTTCTTTTTAAAATCGCTGAGATTAGTAATCTTTTTCCCATCCAGACTCACAAAGTTGTTAATTGTTATGAGTTCTTGTGTGTCCAGAATTCCAACAAAATCTTTGTAGTACTCCCTTACCCACACAATCTTATCCAAATCAATCTCCACAGTGCTTCCGGCAACAGCAGTTTCCCCGGTTCTGGAATAGATCTCGCCTGTCGCAGCCAGCGCAATTTCAGTCGGTTGCGCTTAGCTGCGGTGCAACTGGTGGAGCCTTTGGGGTTGCCACCGGTGCCTGGGTGATCTTCGAAGGAGCCGCAGGGGCTTCGCCTTTTCTGCCGCCTGAGAAGAACATGATCCCGGCAATTGAAACTACGATTACAACAAGAACAATGATGTGATTCTTTTTCATACGATTTCCTTTCTACCTTCTTCTTGACGGGGACAGGCCGTGGGATTAGCAGAGGATCTGGGCACGGCCAGTCCCCGGATGTTCATTCCTTGTAGGGGCGCAGCATGCTGCGCCCTTAAGGCTGCAGGATTCCTGATTGTCTCTTGGAATTCGGCGATTTCCGCCCATGATCGTCCCCCTTTTTCGGCTTTTTTCTGATCTTTAGTCTTGTTTTTAGCCTGATTCCAGCCTAATGCTGCATTAAGTTCCTGTCAATCACCATTTTTGCTACAAGACATCTCAAACTTTATGAAAACTTATTTTTCATGTACCGGTGTCCGTGCGGATTCATACCGGAATTCCTTTCTGCATATAAGCTTCAGCGGTAACCGCGGCAACGGTCGGCGAGATCCCGGGGCTGAAAGCCGCAGGAGCTCTCCTGGCCCGCTCGCTCTTAGACGGCACAGCCAATGCCTTCCTGACTCTGCGCGTAGGACTGATCTGCCA
>JAQTRI010000268.1 GCA_028711905.1 Candidatus Wallbacteria bacterium
CCGATCTCCTGAAGATGTGCGTCAGATCGGTTTCGATGTCCTGCGCCATCGCATCATCCTTAATTACGAAGCTGAAGCCGAAGGCCTTGACAGCGACAAGATCATCAAGATGATTTACGACAAGGTGGAAGTGCCGTAATGAACAAAGTTGACGAGATCCTTAAAAAGATCCGCAAGATCGACATCCGCACCAGGAAACTGGTGAACGAGACCTTTCTCGGCAGCTACCACAGCCATTTCCGCGGCACAGGAATCGAGTTTTCCGAAGTAGCGGATTATCACTATGGAGACGATATCCGCACCATCGACTGGAATGTAACAGCCCGTGTCGGCAGCCCTTATGTCAAAAAATTCGTTGAATCAAGGGAGCTGTCATTGATCGTCATTCTGGACATCAGCGCCAGCCAGGAGTACGGATCATCCGGACTTTCAAAAAGGGAACTGGCCGCTGAAACCGCCGGTGTGATCGCTTTTTCCGCTATTCGCAACAATGACAAGGTCGGACTGATTCTGACAACCGATGAGGTTGAATTCTACCTGCCTCCGGCCAAAGGTTTTCAGCATCTGTACCGCCTGCTGCGCGAAGCCCTGTTTTTTGAACCGAAGCACAAAGGAACACGCCAGGACTCAGGACTCGAATTTCTCTCCAGTGTGTTCAACCGCAGGCAGATTTCATTCCTGATTTCAGACTTTCAGGGATACACACCCGGTAAAATCTGGAAAAATACCATGCGCCGCCACGAGCTGGTTCCCATCATTATCAGCGATCCGCGCGAAACCGACATTCTTGGTCGCGGCATTGTCGAATGCGAGGATCTTGAGAGTGGGGAGAGTCATTTTTTTTCTTTGCAGACCATTAGCGGGGAATGGAAAAAAAAGCGGCAGGCTGATCAGAAAAAACTGGTCCGCGAATTCAGGAAAATCGGGCAGGCCTTCCTGGACATCGAACGCGAAGAAACCATTGTCACTAAGCTGCAGGCCTTTTTTGAAAAGAGGAAATGCGCATGACTCTCCGCCTGTCTCTTTTACTGGCGCTTATGCTGGCACCGGGGTTCATCCCTCAGATCACGGCTGCTGATGTCAACTGCTATTTCACCAGTCACGAAGTACGCATCGGCGAACCAGTGGATCTGATCCTGGAGATCAACCACGATCAAAACGAGGAACTGCTCGCAATTCCAGATCTTTCAGCAACGCCCGAGGCTTTCATTACAGGCGAGGAACCACTCAGGGAGGTTCTCCGAGACAGGAACAAAATCAAGTGCAGATTCCATCTGCAGTTCTTTTCGCTCGGGAAAGCCGAGCTGCGTCCTGTCCGGCTCAAATTCGCCGGCAACCGCGAAATAATCATCCCCACTCAGGAGATCATGGTTATCGGAGTCATCGGAGAAAAGGACACAGCCGAAATCATGGATCTCAAGCCCCCGTTCTCCCTTAATCTGCATCGCGATAAGATTATCAAGTCTGCTCTGATCGCTCTGATCGTGCTTCTCATTGCAGCCATCTTATACTGGCTCTTCAGGCTGCGCAAACCCCACCAACCCTCTGAAAACACAGTCTGGGATGAAACCCTTGCTCCTGTTGATGAAGCGCGCAAAGCGCTCAATCAGGCCCGGATACTGTTTGAGAGAAAGCTTTTCCAGCATCAGTATTACCTGATGAGTGAGATTCTCAGGCGTTACTTCGGCCGCTGTTGCGGGGTTCTGCTCCTGGAAAAAACCACGGACGAAGTACTTGCCGCTCTTCCGGATTCTTTGCCGGAAGGGATCAGGGATTCGCTTTCAGACATGCTATCCTCCTGGGACATGATCAAGTACGCCCGCGCCGAGGTGGAAGCCGGAGTTGCCGGCCAGGACTTGAGGAAAACCGTGGAACTGATCGAAGAGCACCACCGTCTGACCGAACCTCCGATAAGGGAGAACCAATGAGATTAGCCGCCTGGAAACTTGCTCTGATTTTAGCCCCTGTGCTTGCAGCAGCTTTGATCGTTAAGTTCCGTCGCGGGAATTTCATGCACGGCATCCGTTTCAACATCCTTTACAGGCTGGGAGAAAAAAGATCGGCTTTTCTCCGCCGTTTCACGGTCTGGTCCAGAGTCGCCCTGCTCTTTCTGCTGGCCCTGTCACTGCTCAGACCGCAACTGGTCAATGCTGTCAGAAGCTTCGATACCGAGGGTATCAGCATCATGCTCCTGTTCGATGTGTCAGGATCGATGGAAGCACAGGACTTTACTCCCAACCGCTTTCAGGCAGCCCGCTCAGTGCTCCGCTCGTTTATTTCCGACCGCAAAAACGACAGGATCGGGCTGGTGGTATTCGCCGGAGAGGCATACACAGCCTGCCCTCTCACCGTGGACTATGAAGTGCTTACCGACTTCCTCGACAAGGTATCCATGGGCCGCCTGACTGACGGCACTGCCATTGGAGACGCTCTGGGGGTCGCTATCGGTCATTTGCGCAAATCCAGGACCAAGAGCAGGGTGGCGATTCTGCTCACAGACGGCGAAAACAACGCCGGTTCGGTCCGGCCAGAGCTGGCTGCAGAATGGGCCGGAGAAGACGGAATCAGGATCTATACAATCGGAGTGGGAAGCGAAAAAGGCGGAACCATACCTGTGATGGATCAGTTCGGGCGGGTGGTAGGTTCGGCTGTCACTAAACTCGATGAAGAACTGCTCGAAAAAATCGCATCCATCACCGGGGCCAGATACTTCCGCGCCACAGACAAGCAGAAACTTTCCCAGATCTATCAGCAGATCGACCAGCTGGAAAAGACTCATGTCCAGGCCCGGCTTTTTTACAATTATAACGAACTGTTCCCCTGGCTGCTCTGGGCTGCCCTGGCCTGCTGGATTGCTGTTTTTTACTATGAAGACTTACAGCTGAGGATACCATGATCTTTCAGGAACCGCTTTATCTTCTTCTATTTCTTCTCCTTCCGCCTGCGCTGGCCCTCTCATGGGTGACTGCCGGAAAAAAGAAAAAACTGCTGCACCATTTCACTGGCGAACTGGCCCATCTCACCGCGCACCTGAGTCCTGAGAAAAAAATCGTCCGCCGTGTCCTGCGGGTTTTAGCGTTCTGCCTCCTCGTTCCAGCCCTTGCCAGACCGCAGTGGGGTGAAATGAGTGTCACACTCAAGCAAAAAGGCACAGATCTGGTTTTCGCCATTGACTGCTCCCGTTCCATGCTGGCCAAAGACCTGAAGCCGGACCGCATCCAGACCGCGAGGCAGAAAGCGCGATTTCTGCTGTCAAAACTGGTGGCTGACCGCGTTGCTCTCATCGGTTTCGCCGGTGGTTCGGCCGTGCTCTGCCCCCTGACTACCGATTACTCGGCCATGACCATGCTGATGGATGGCTGTTCTCCAGGAGAGATCAGGCCGCCAGGCACCAATATCGCTTCAGCCATAGCCAAAGCCAGAGCCCTGTTCGGCAATTCAGGTGAGGGCTACCGCAACCTCCTGATCTTCACTGACGGGGAGGATCACGGACGGGCCTTTGAAGAGGAGGTGGACCGCGCCAAAAAGGACGGCATCCGTGTTTTCGTGCTGATCACTGCCGGCCAGGATGGCTCCCCCATCCCCCTTGTCAACAACCGCGGAGAAATCGAGGGATATCAGAAGGACCAGGACGGAAACCCGGTCATGTCTAAGACTGACTGGCAGAAAATGGAGCAGCTGGTGACCCGCACTGACGGTCGTTTCATCATGGCCACCCCTTCCAATGAAGACATGCTGGAATTGCTCGAAGAAATCCGACAGCTGGAAAAAAGAGAGTTGAAGAACACGATCCGCACCAGAAGAATGGATCGTTTTCACTGGTTGATCTGGCCGGCTTTCTTCATCATGCTGGTAGAATTCCTGCTTGGAGAGAGAAAAAATGCCTGGATTTAATGAAAGAGCTTTCACGCTTTTACTTCCTTTACTGCTATTCCTGATCTCAACACCCGCCTTCTGTTCGATCCTTGACAGCGGTAACATCTCGCGCGGAAACGAGGAGTACCACAAGGGAAACTATGACGAAGCCCTGAAACATTACCTGAAAGAAGACCGGCCATCCGACATCCATAAGTGGCATTTCAATCTGGGCAATGCCTTTTTGCGCAAGGGTGAAACCGAAAATGCCCTGCGTGAGTATACTAAGGCCGCCGAAAGCCCGGATCATAGGCTCAAGGCTTATGCCCATTACAATTCCGGCAATGCGTATTTTGCGGGAAAAGAGCTGGAAAAAGCCAAGAATTCTTACATCGAGGCACTCAAGCTTCATCATGGTGACCGGGATCTGAGTTACAATCTGCAACGCGCGCTTGAGCTTCTGCAGGAGCAGCAGAAAGAGCAGGAACAGCAGGAGCAGAATCAGGATAACCAGGAGCAACAGGAAAAAGACCAGGAACAGAATCAACAGCAGCAGAATCAGGAGCAGCAGAAACAGGACCAGGAACAGAATCAGCAACAGCAGAACCAGGAGCAGCAGAAACAGGACCAGGAAAAACAGGAAAACGACAGTGATAAAGATGAGAAAAGCGTTCCTGAACAACTGAAAGAACAGTTCCTGGAAAACCTGATGAACAAAGAAAAAGAGATTAACCGTAAAATTTCCGATACAATGGCAGGCGAGGGTTACTACAATGACAAGGATTGGTAAGGTGCTGGTTTTTTTGCTGCTTGTCACCTCCCTGCAGGCTGAAATGAAGGTGGACCTGAAAATCAGCCGCAAGATCGTCAAGCTCGGTGATCCTGTGATCCTGCAGGTCCAGGTCAGCGGCAATGAACAGGTGCGGGATGTAACTGCACCATCTTCACCGGATTTTGAAATTGTCAGTCTCGGCACTTCATCAAACATTTCGATTATCAATGGAGCAATTTCCAACAGTTTCAGTTACAACTTCCACCTTTATCCAAAAAAAACCGGCAAATTGACTATTCCGGCTTTTAATGTCCGTACCGCTTCAGGAGTCCAGCTCACAGCCCCGGTAGACATTGAAATTGTGGAACAGCAGACCCAGCAGCCTTCTCAGCCAGGGCAGCAGTCTCCCACTCCCCAGGAGCCCGCCCAGCCCGGCGAAGGGAATCTGTTTTTCCGCATCAAACCGTCCAAAACCCGTGTTTACCCGAACGAGCCGGTAATCCTGCAATACATGCTTTATGCCCGCGTCAATTTCACAGCCCCTTTCCTTGAAAGTGAGCCTGATTTCACTTCAGTGGTGACTGAAAATTTTGAGCCGTCACAGAACGGGGAGAAGCGCCGCGTTACTGTCGATGGTGCAGAATACTGGGAATTCAATCTCGGCCGCAGGGTTATTTATCCGATCAAGTCAGGCACTCTCGACCTCGGACTCGGATATCTCAGGGTAGGGGAAGTTGTTCGCAGCCAGCGGAGAACCCGCAGCCTGTTCGATGATTTCGGCAGTGTTTTTGATGACTTTGACAAGCTGTTCGAAGACAATT
>JAQTRI010000269.1 GCA_028711905.1 Candidatus Wallbacteria bacterium
ATTATGCATTCCCGCGTCTTCTCAGGGGGTAAAGTTCAGGTAATGGGCGACCGCGGCCTGATCGTAGGCGGTCTGGTTCAGGCCCGCCAAGGTATCACAGCCAAGGAAATCGGCTCCATCGCCTTCACGAAAACCGATCTGACAGTCGGGTTTGACCCGGAAACACTGCAGAAAATCGCGACCATCGAGGAACAGATCATAGGGGAGGAGGAAAAACTCGCCAAGTTTGAACTGGCTCTGAACAGTCTTTACAAGCTGAAAAAATCCGGTCAGATCAATAATCAGGAAGAGTACGACCGGAAATCATCGCAGCTGGAACTGTTCCGCACACGACAGCTGGAAGTTATCCGGAGAAAAAAGGAAGAGATAACAGAGGCCAAGTCTTCAGGCACTCCCCTGCTCAGCGCCAAAATCCGCGTCAAAGATAAGATATTTCCCGGAGTACGGCTGGAAATCGCCCGTGAATCGCTATCCATTCAAGAGGAGTATAAATTCATTTCTTTCTATTTCGATCCTGAAAGCCACAGCATCAAGTGGACCAGCTTTTAATGAATAATGCTTTTCCCCTTGATATTTGTCGGAAAACTGGTACACTCCATCACAAGCTGATTAATCGGAGGCTCTGATGAAATTCCTCTGCCTGGCAACATTCCTGTTGCTGACAGCCTCACTTCCTGCAGTTAGATTGAAAAATTCACCTTATTACAAACACTTGAGCAATGATGTCTATTTTCGCATTCTCAATATTCCCGGAGAATTGAGAAAGGGTGAGATTTTTCTCCATAAGCAGCTGGTAATCGAACTGACAGACTCATTTGGACATTCAGACACAGTAAAGGATACTTTTTTTACAGCCGGAAAAGTGCAACTGCTCATTGATAAAAAAACCACTCCAGACATGATCGGCGCAGATAAAACCGAGAATGGCGCGGCTATTACTGCGAGCGGTGAAGTGCTGGTAAGTTTCAATGATCAGGAGACACAGCTCCGCTATCATATGAGCGCTTTCAAGCTGGCCTTTATTTATGCCTGCCGCTTAAAAAAAGCCCTGGGGGATACCGCCAGTTACCCTGCCGAGGATTTTTCCTTAGAAGTTCGTGAAATAAGCAAAGGAGATGAGTACTTTGGCAACGACTTTCTGGAAGAGGCATACATGGCATATCGCAAAGCCTGGAAAATCAACCGCAAAAACGCACTTGCCTGTTTTTCCATGGGAAGCATCGCTTTCTACGAAAACAAATTTGATGAAGCCATGCCGTTTCTGGAAAAAAGCACCGAGTACCTCGGAGATTTTCCAAGAACCTATTACATGATCGCCCGCACAGCCCTGTCTCAGGGTGATCAGCAGAAGGCCACAGTCGCTTTGAAAATGGCATTGAAATTCGACGAATCAAATCCGGTTTACCAGGATCTTTTAAAAACCATTGAAGAAGGCAAGGCGGTTCTGACTCCTGTCACTGTAGAAGTCACTGTTGAACCGGCTAAGGAATCTCCCCAGAAAAAGCGCAAGAAAAAACTGTTCGGCCTTTGAATCAGATAATTTGCCATTCCTGCATGCAACCTAGTGGTCTGTTGCACTTAATTTTGTGCAAATGTCGTTTGCGGAATCCTTTCTGCGAAAGGATTTTCTCCGGATCAGTAAACACAGAATTAAGTGTTACAGACCACTAGCAAAACTATTTCCGAGCTCTTTTGACAATCTCCAGCACTTCATGGATTTTTTCCTCCCTCTCCGCATCAGAAACACACAGCATGGCTTCTTTGACGCAGATCTGCAGGTGCCTCTCCAGGACCAGTTCCTCCACCCTGACCAGAGCACCCCTGACAGCCTGAATTTGAGTTAGAATGTCCACACAGTACTCATCCTTTTCGATCATTTTCTGAATACCTCGTACCTGTCCTTCAATGCGTTTAAGCGCAGAAAGCTGTTTCTCATGTTTGTTCATTTCCACCTCCATACTCTATAATTTAATTATACCATACCCGGGTATGGTTGTCAAGTTATCAACAAGGGGTGGGGGTATCAACTATCGCTCAACCGCGTGTTATTCGGCTGATCTTTAAAATTACTGCCAACAGATTATTTGGAATCTTCTCTGATCCAGTCACTGAAATAAGCCTCAGGCAGGGTGTCCCAGAAAGCACCGCACGCGCGACATTTTTCCGGGAGCAACTCCCAGCATTTTTCAATATGCTGCCTGCGCCATATAGAAATTTTATCACCCATCCAGAGATCGGTGAATGAAGACTGGTTCAGATTGCCGAGTAACATGGACATTTCCGGATCTTCACTGCAAAAAAGGACTGACCCGTCGGCGCGCACAAAAGGGGTAGCCCATAGTTTTTCGCACGGTCCCCTCTTCCCTGCTTCCTTGATCAGAACCGGATTTTCTCCGGAAATTTCACAAAAAAGAATATCCGCTTCCCGCTGTTTCAGCGGAGCAATCAGCCTACGGAACAGCACATAGTCCTCGCAGGCCGTCAGGTCTTCCTGAAATCGGACTGAATTTATACCTATCCCCTTGGCCCAAACCAGTATTCTTCCAATTTCATCGAAATTCTCAGGCATGATGATAAATTGAAGTCTGAGCCTGGGAAACTTCCGTCCTGCAGAGTCACGAAACATGATCAATTCTCTGACTCGCGCAAGAACTTCATCTAAGCAGTCAACACCCTTCAACCATGCATACTTGTCCCTGTCCAGAGTATCGATGGAAACAGTCAGATAAAACGGCTTGTCCGGCAAATCGCTTGCGCAGAACACATCAACAGGAAGAGAAAGATTGGTCTCCAGGCAAACCGCCTCCTGCCAGGGTTCGCACATCAGTTCGCGAAGAATAGCCTCGAACCGAGGATGAAGCGTGCTCTCCCCCAGCCAGTTGAGCTTAACCCCTGCATATTGGTACCCCTGCCGCTTTATCTCCAGAAACAGCCGCTCCAGCAGTTCCTTTTCCATAAAGCACTGTTTCATGCGGTCCACACGCAGCCGATAGCAGTATCGGCACTGGAAATTACAGCAGTTCGAAAGCTCCAGGCTGAGCCAGCCCCGGGCATTGTTCAGACAGGATATCCTGTGGTTCATTCTGTGATTTTAGCACAATGACTGCACCCCACACACCTATTACCCATTACCTATTACCTATTACCTTCCCCGCGTTACCCTCAATGTATTCCTGTGCTGAGACGCGCTATAGCGCGTCTCTACAATTCATACCTTCAGGTACAGATATCCGTAACTCGCTTACGCTCGTACGGCTATCTGACATTCACCATTCAAAATTCACCATTCAACATTCATAATTTCCTTTACCCATTACTCTCCCATTGTTGTATAGTATTTATGTGAAGCATTTCCTTTTTATTTTTATTCTGGCATACTCTGTCAGCTGCAGCGCTGATTATGATAAAGCCCTGAATCTCTATCATCAGGCCCTTGATCTGCTCTCCACAGGAGAAGTGGAAGCAGCGGCATCTGCTTATCGCAAAGCCTTAGATGAAGATCTGCAGGTCCTTAAACTTCAGGATCACGGATTAGCCAAAATTCTTCTTTATCTCCTGGAACGCGAGGACGATCCACTTGCATCGGGAAGATATTTTCTGCTTTACGGCTATTCGGAAAAAGCCCGGTCTTTCTTCCAGGATGCGCTCACGCGTTTTTCCCCTGATTCGGCACAATTTCAGGAAGCCAGATCAGGGATGGAACTGATCGATCTTTTGCTTACACAAACAGCCACAATGGAAGTCAGGTCACTGGATCCCCTTGATCAGTCCCAGCAAATGCAGGATTGGCAGAAACTCCCTCCTCCACCACCCGGAGGGCAGCTTCCAGGAGACCCTGCCGACCAGGTCAAGTATCTCAAATTCGGTCTGCCTGCAATGGAGCGAGCTCTCAATGACCAGGAGCGCCAGTGGCGCACAGCTGAGGAAGAACGCCGGAAATGGGGAGGCATCGATGTAACCGGTACCGGCGGAAACAAGGCTGCTGAACAGTATTTCGGACGCATCGCTGATGCTGAGAAAACTAAATTCGATGATATGAGAATTCAGTTCGATAACCTGAAAGAGCGCATCAGCGAGCTGGAAAAAATTCTTGATAAAGATCAACATTGATGTAAAGGTCAATAAGTTGAAACCAGCTGGAGAGTTCAGTAAAATGAAAGTATTAGAATATTTTCCCAAATTCAACATTCAACATTCAACATTCAACATTTGAAGGAGTCCCCATGTCCAGAGCAGCGTTACTGGGAGCCAAAAACGGCGGCAAAACCACAATTTTCAAGATTCTGACAGGCATCAGCGAGGCAAAAAACGATAGTCAGTCACTGGGTGAGGTGCGCGTGCATGATGCAAGACTTGTCCGGCTGAGTGATCTTTTTAAACCCAAAAAAACCACTTTCGCCTCACTTTCAATTGTCGATTTTCGCAACGACAGCGGCAAAACCTTCCAGTTTTCCCCTCCGGAACTGGGAAAGTGCGAACTCCTGATCTTTGTACTCCGCCTGTTCAACGATCCTTCGGTCTATTATCCCTTTGGCGACAGCCTCGATCCCATGCGGGAATACCGGGAACTGGTTACTGAAATCTGCCTGCGTGATCTGGAAACACTTGAAAAACGCCAGGAAAAGATACATCACAGCATGAAATCCGCAAAAAAAATCGAACGCGAAGTCAAGGAAAAAGAGCTGGAATTCATCAATTCCCTCAAGACCCCGCTGGAAGAAGGCTCAGGCGTGCAGGTCAGAGAATTCAACAGCCAGGAAAGCGAGTGGCTTCAGGGATATAACCTGATCACCCTGCAGAAGCGCATGATCATCCTGAACCGCAATGATGCGACCCAGGAAAACGCACTGAGCCAGGTACACTCTTCCCTGTCCCAGGCAGGGGAAACAGTGCTGCATTTCGATGGAAGAATGGAACTGGACCTGTCAGTGATGTCTTCTGAAGAGCGCGAGGAGTGGAGAAAAGAAATGGGACTCGAGTATTTCTCCAGCGAGTTGATCCAGAGAGAGGCTTACAAACACTTGGATTACATCACTTTTTTCACAGTCGGAGAAGACGAGTGTCGCTCCTGGCCGATCAGAAAAGGGACTTCTGCCAGATCAGCAGCCGGAAAGATCCACACTGATTTAGAACGCGGCTTCATCCGGGCAGAGGTTATTCCTTACGATGACCTGATGCGCACCGGTTCCCTCGCTGCAGCCAAACGCGACAACCACATGCGTCTGGAAGGCGCTGATTATATCGTATCAGACGGTGAAATCGTGCATGTTCGTTTCAATGTCTGATCCTGCTGACAGATTCAGGAATTTTCTGCGCCAGGTGTTTCCAGCTCTCATACTGCTGCATCTGGTTTTTATTCCCCTGTTTCTCATTCCAGTGCGCACTTTCGAGCCTGACGAAGAGGG
>JAQTRI010000270.1 GCA_028711905.1 Candidatus Wallbacteria bacterium
CAATGCCCCGTAAGGGCCGCATAAAGCCATGCGGACAAGTCCCAGGCTGGAACAGTCGATACCGTTCGGCAAAAAAAGAAGCAGGTTGTTCGGTCCATCCGCGCGGGCAACCGTAAAAAAAACAGAAAGAAATATCATGGTCAGCAGCTTTTTCATCATACCTCCATTTGCCGGATCATCGACAGTTTACCAGATAGAAGTAAAAATGAAAACGGCTTCCCGCTCTCTCAGGTGACAGGTAAGAAAAAGAGTTTTTTTATCCATCACGAATCCATGATAGAATTGACACGGGGTCATGGTAACCGCTTTAAATACAGCGTGTTTCCAGTAAATTCGGGAGTAATCGGTCCGTGCCAGATAAGTCACTTCTGTTTTCTACAATGTTTTTTTTGCTTCTGTTTCTTGCACTTGCAGGCGGATGCGGCAAAGGCGGCAGCTCAGGCTCAGATGCTACCAGTATGCAACCCGTCCGTGGTGACAGTCAGCATGGAGATATCCTGGTCGATTTCACGATCGCCAATCCGCCCACCCTCAATCCTCTGACTGCGATTGATGCTGTTGAGCGGCAGATTTCTGCCCTGGTTTTCAATGGCCTGGTAAAATTCGACAAAAATTACAAAGTCATTCCTGACTTGGCTGAAAGCTGGGAGTTTTCTCCTGATTTTCTGCATCTTCTGTTTCACATCCGTCCAGGGGTCAAGTGGCATGACGGCACACTTTTGACTGCCGATGATGTCGCTTTTACATGTGACAGGATCAGGGATCCGGCAACCGGATCTCCGGATCGATCATTATTCCTTTCTGTCGCAACACTGGAAATCGTCGAACCTCTTACTGTCCGTGTGCATTACTCAGAACCTTACGCCTGGGCACTCGAATCCTGGGCAGTCAAGATTCTCCCCAGACATGTGTTCGAGCAGATCTCCCCCGGCAGCATTTCCAGCAAGGAACCGCCGATGGTTGGCACTGGTCCGTTCAAATTCATCAAATGGGACCAGCATGAACAGATCGTGCTCCACGCCAATACTGATTACTTCGAACAGCGCCCTTTTCTTGACGGATACACCCTGAGAATTATCCCTGACTGGTCGATGGCCTTCTTAGCTCTAAAAAAAGGTGATATCGATATCATGAAACTCAACCCTGACCAGTTTGAAAAGCATGCCGGAAGCGAAGAATTTCGCTCAGGATTCCAGATTTTCCGCTATCCCAGGAATGCCGTCACCTTTATCGGTTATAACAATAAAGGACCAATTCTGTCTGATCGTTCCATCCGCAAAGCCCTGACTTTATCCCTTGATCGCGCTGAAATCGTCAAGCGCGTGCTCTACGGATCCGGTCATGTCAGTACAGGGCCTTTTTCCTCCATCCATCCTGGGAACGATCCCTTTATCCGGCCTCTGCCGTTTGACACCTCCGAAGCGATCAGTCTTCTCAGCTCATCCGGATGGAAAGACTCCGATGGAGACGGAATTCTCGACAAAAACGGCGTCCCGCTCAGATTTGAGCTCTGCACCAATCATGCCAATAACACACGCCAGCTGATCTCCTGTTTCGCAGCAGAATCGTGGCAAAAGATCGGTATCAAGGTTACTGTTTCATACCTGGAATGGGGTGTACTGCTGGATAAGCTCTTAACCGGCGATTTCGATGCCGTGCTCATCAATTCCACTTTTTATCCATACAGCGATCCATACAATGACTGGCACACAGCCAGCATTCCCGGTCGCGGCCTCGGCAACGAAGGCAATAACTATTTCGCTTATTCCAACCCTGAAAGCGACCTTCTGCTGGAAAAGGCGCGTTGCACTATCAACGCGGCAGATCGCACAGCTATTCTCCGGAAATTCCACGGCATGCTCCATTCGGACCAGCCCGCAACTTTCCTTTATACCGATGAGGACCAGTACGCTGTTGACAAACGCTTCAGGAATGTCTGCATTGCCTCTGACGGCATTCTTCAAGGTGTCCAGAACTGGTCAGTTCCACCTGAACTCCGCAAGTACCGCTGAACAGATAATGCATCATGGAGACAACATGTCATATTTAGAACTGCTCATAGAAGCCATCTCTAATCCCTCTGCAACTGATTTTCATAATCTACGCATGGAGTATGCCGGATCAGAGTTTTACAGACCCTATTCCCGCGATGAGGATCACGCGAGAGAATTGGACTCTGCACTCAGTTCAGGCGACTGGTCTTCAGTGGTCAAAGCCGCCGACCTGCTGCTGCGCGATAATTATCTTGATATTGAGGCCCATTCTGCGGCATCGATAGCATTCGGAGAACTGGGGGATCAGGCCAAAGCTGAGCATCATAAGATTTTCTATCAAGGATTGATCGAGTCCATACTGTCATCTGGTGACGGCACAGGCTTTCATACCGCTTTTGTGGTCACGGATGTGCGGGAAGAATTCGTGGTGATAGAGATTCTGGGTTTGACTGTCCTGACTCAGGATCTGGTCATGGACATTGACAACAGGCAATACGACATATACGAGTTTCAGGATCGCAGATCCGGCAAATCAGGCCGGATTTTTTTCAATATCGACCGGCCAAAATGCTGGCTGGATTCGAACGCCCCTTCTCTATAATCCGATATATGATTCTACAAGATCATCCGTCAGCTTGCTGAGCCACTCATTTGTGCCGCAATCAGGGAGACTGCTTTTGATCCATTGGGATTCCACAGTCTCAAGCAAAGGGTTTTTCAGCACCATTGCGCAATAATCCAGACTCTGCTTCTTCATGATTCATCTCCTTGAGCTCTACACCGGATTCTCTGCTTCACAAAATAAATCATACCCGGATTTTCCCGATGCGCAACAAATACTTATCAGGCCAAAACTCGCAAGGGAGTTATGCTATAATGTTGAAATGGGATCTGATGTATTGACCAGACAGCCTGATCCGAAACTGGTGCGCGAGCTTGGGGAAATCAAGGCCAGGCTGAAAGATATTGAAAGCAGAACCAGTACCATCCTGGATCAGGAGGTGGTTGACCTGGAGATATTCTCCTTTGGCATCGCTTTTTTCGGTTCCAGCGGAACTCTGCGCCGTTCCAACCGTTTATTTCTCGATTCATTCGGTTTTGATGATTTTGCGGATGCCGCTGATTATAACTTCCTGACTGACGGCAATTTTCCTGATCATGCGGCGAAAACCGCTATCGAGTCCGGTCGCTGGCGAGCTGTCTGCAGTTTTGATCCCTCGAAATGCCGAAACCGCCCCAGGTCTGATAGCACTCCGGCGATGAGAATATTGGACATCTCGATCATCAGCACAGGAAACGGCCAGGGTTTTGCTCTTCAGACCATTGACATTACTGAAAGCCGCAAACTGGAAGAGCTGATGGCAGGAAGCCTTCAGCGATATCGTCATCTTTTCAACTCCAGTGCCGACTCGATTCTGGTTTTCACCATGGACGGGCAGGCCAACCCGGAACGCCTTCTGTATGCCAACGAAACTGCCTGTGCCAAGTTCGGTTATTCCAAAGGCGAACTGCTCAACAAACACCCTGAAGATATTATTCCAGGAAGCAGAAAATTTTCTCTTTTTTCTCCTCTATTCGAACAGAATCGTCTGATGTTCAATATTGACGCTGTTTCCAAGGATGGCACTACTGTACCGCTTGAAATCAATTCCCGCCTTCTTCAGTTCAGCGAAAAATTCGCAGTACTCTGTGTGGCGCGCGATATCAGCGAAAGGGAATCCACCACCGCACCAGGGATTCCCTGTGTGGACTCGAAACTGTCTCTCACAGCGGGAATGTTGCGCGACATCTCCGATTATATGATCCAGTCCCTGCTCGACCTGGCTCAACTGAGAAAAAATGCGCTCCTCAAGGATGAATCAGCTCCCTGGTTCAACCGTATCGTTTCCCGCCTGGTCCAGTCCAGAAATTATGTCTGCCACCTGTATGTCATTTCCACACCAGGTTCACTCTCGTGCACAAAAATCGATCTCCGCGATCTGGTTCACACCTGCCTTGCTGTTATAAAAACGGCTTATCCTCATAAGATAACTTTAGATTCTAATGTCAGCTTATGGTCGGTTGTCGGGGACAGCTCGCTCCTCAGTCAGGTTTTCATTAATATTCTCGACAATGCCTGCCTGTTCTCGGCACCGGACTCAGCGATTCGAATAAAATGTCGCAATTTGAGTCATGAGGAGATTCCTGCCGGACTGAACGGGAAGTTCGTAGAAATCAGCGTTGCTGACCAGGGCGCCGGAATCCGGAATACCGTTCTTGACACCATTTATCATCCATATTACACAACCATTCCCAGCCGGCACGGGTTAGGACTGACTGTAGCCCAAAGCATAATCAAGGCTCATGGAGGCGACATCAAAGTTTCCTCTTCACACGGTGTCGGCAGCACTTTCACTCTTTTCCTCCCTGCAGGGGATTGAGATTCGGGTGACCCACTTGGCAGATAAATTGATTTGCTTTATAATGTTGTTATGAAAAAGATTCCTGGTGCTCCTGCGATATTCTGCGGACGCGATACAGAGCTGGACCAGCTCGGGACAGCCTTTCTGTCACGCCGGGTAATTCTGCTGCACTGTGATTCAGGGTACGGCAAAACTTCACTGGCCCTCACATTCGCTAATCAGTTAAACATGCAGGATTCCTATCTCGATCAGGTGATCTGGGTAACATGCAAACCAGGATGGACTATTTCCGATTTAGCTGAAAGCGCTACGCGCCAGATTTTCCAGCTTCTGGGAAAATCTGAACTCATCTCCACAACTGCGGGGCATTCTTCCCAATCGATCATAGAAATCATCGAAAAAAACTGCCTGATTCTTTTTATCGACAACCTGCATCTTCTCCCGGATGATGTCGCTGTCTCCTTTGCAATGGAAGGTGTTTCCCGCTTAGATCTCGGGCGTCTTTTCATTTCTACCAGGAAGCTGCCGGAATTCAAGGAAAAAAAACGCAACTCCCTCCTGAGAATAGCGCTCACCGGACTCGATCTTCAAGGTACAACCGCATTTCTGAATAAACTCGCAGCCCTGCACTGCTTAGAACCTATTGAGGCTCAAATTTCAAGTGCCATACACGCCTCGACCTCTGGTCATCCCTTCGCAGTCAAGCTTCTTTTCAACCGCTACCTCGAAGACCAGGCCGGCCTCCAGACGGTTCTTTCCTCACCTGGCGGCGGTCCGGAAGCCATTGTTTCCAGGATTACCGCCCAGCGCTGGCACGCTCTTTCGCCCGAGGGACGGGAAGTATTGGAAAAACTGGCTATTTTGCGCGCATCAGTGGGAACTGATTTTCTTTCAGACAATGAGAGCGAAGAGTTAAAAAAAACAATGCGTAACCTCGTATCCTCGTATCTTGTTGAAAATGACAGCGAAGGTAATTTTTACCTGCATGTGATGATCCGGGAATTTGTGC
>JAQTRI010000271.1 GCA_028711905.1 Candidatus Wallbacteria bacterium
AGTCATCCAGAACTACATCAACAGACCGCAAAAGGTGGGCAGCTGATCATGGTGGATACTACCAAAAAGCAAAGCCGCCCGTTCCTTGAAATGTTGTCCGGTTTCCTCTACATGAACTGGCTGCGGCCTGAAGTTGTGATATGGGATACGGTTGCATCCCAGTTGATCGGTTCGGAACTGATCAAGAGCAGTAATATCATGGAAATCGGCATCGGCAATGGATGTTTCACTTTCATGGCCTGCGGCGGTCGCTTCAAAAAAGAATATGACTGGTATTACAATGTCGATACCGCAGGTTTCTGGAAAAACCGGGATATTTACGATGCATTTACCTGCTGCGATATTGCTGAATACATAGCTTCTCCAAGCCCGATACGAATCAAGCTCGCGCTTGATCACAAGGAAAATCTGCTGAAACAAGCAGCACAGTTAGGTTTTATCGATAATTTACATGTTGTAGATGCCAACGATGATTTTGATTTCTCCGGCATTGATACTGTTTACTCGAACATTCTTTACTGGCTTAAAGACCCGCTTCAAGTTCTGCGTAATCTTGATAAACGGCTTAGCTCCGGAGCTAAAGCCATCATTGTTTTTCCCAACTCAGATTTCTATAAAAACTGCAGCAGCTATTCGAGGAGTACCGAGCTGCTGAAACTGTTGAACAGAGGCAGAGGCGATACCTTGATGTGGACCATGAACATGGACCAGTTCAGCAAAGTGATCAGCAAAACCGGATTTGTAATCAATCATTATGTAAAGTTTCTTGCGCCCTCGACATTGAAAATCTGGGACATCGGCTTGAGGCCACTTTCCCCTCATCTCATTAAAATGGCCAATGGACTCAGTCCTGAATTACGGTCGGAAATCAAGATGGAATGGTGTGAAACATGCATGCGATTTCTTGATGAAATGGCCGAATTGGAATTGTCCGAAGGCCCAGACCGCGGCGGCTACAATTTTGTAGTGCTGTCTAAGATCACCTGATTCTAAAAAATCAGCTCCCGGTTAGCATAAGCAACCATCTTCAACCTGACCGTGGAATGTGTTACACTGATACATAAGATACGCGTATGAGGTGGGAGTATGAGATTTTTGTTTTGTTCATTATTTTTGTTGCTCGGCTTTTTACCTGTTCGGGCTGCTGATTTTGAGGCCATTCTGGACAGCAGCAACGGAACCAGCGGTTTTCTGATCAAGGACGCTTTAAGCATTCCTCAGTTCAACCTTGATTCAAACGGAAATATGGTAATTACCGGCGGGCTCAGACTCGATACCTCCGGTGTTAAAAATACAAGCGCTGAAACTCTCGTTGTAGATGGGAAAGTATTCATCAACGCCCCAAACCCAGCGGTCAATCGCTCCCTGGTAGTTAACAGCGCTTTTCTCAATGCCATTCCTGCCATGTTCGTGGAAAAAGTCAGCCAGACTACGGGTGCCTGGTCAGCCATTGAAGTCAACTGCGAAACAGACCTGGATGCTCTGGACGGATTCGGTTCCAGAATTCTTTTCACCCTGTCGGACAATACAGCAAGCCAGAAAACTCTGGGAGAAATCGGCGCAGTTCGAAACGGGGCCGACAATTCCGGGGATCTTGTGTTCCAAACCTCTACTCTGGGAGCAAGCAACACGCGCATGACAATCAAAACAGACGGCAAGGTCGGCATTGGCACCAGCAATCCGACAGCTAAGCTCCAGGTAGCCGGAGGCGAAAGCGCACTGGAGCAACAGGCCTGGCAGACTCCGACTCTGCAAAACGGCTGGATCAACTACGGTGGAGGATTTGCTGCAGCTTCTTATTTCAGAGACAGTCTTGGGATCGTGCACTTGAAAGGCAACATCAAGAGCGGGACAATCCCGAGTACCGCCTACACACTGCCAATCGGGTACAGACCTGTGGAAACACAGACTTTCAACGGTTCAGTCGACTCCGGGTCGTGCAGAATCGACATTCTACCCTCTGGTGAAATCCAGCTTGATACCAGCTGCAGCGCCACCCGGACCTCCCTGGACGGAATTTCCTTCAAGGCTGAGCAGTAACACCTGTTTTACTCTTTCTGCATAACATGCTGTTTTTTAGCTTTGCCTGAAATGTTTTTTGAAAAATACTGCTGACTACAGCAACTGGATCGATAGAATTATGCCCGTCTATCTGGCAACAACAGCCTTGCGCGATTTCTGGGGACCGGAAGATTCTGAAACCGTCCTGCTCGGGGACTGGTGCCTGCCTGATCCCGAATTCTCTTATCGTGGCAAAATGAAAATCCTCCCTGCTTTATGGAATGATGCAGACCAAGTTACTAAAGCATATTACGAATGCCGGGAATTGTATCACATCTATCTGACCGCAGTGACCAACCATCTCAATGCCACGCATATGATCAACAAAAACACTAAATACTACGAGATTATACTTGGTAACTGGCTACTGATTTATATTCATCAGATTTATGAAAAATTTCACAGTTTGGAACAGGCTTTCTCCAATCTGCATGAAATCCAGACTTTACTGCTGGATCCTGAAGATGAAGTAATACCTCAAGATATTGGAGATTTTTACCGATTCGTGCATTTTGATTCTTATCAACTGCAACTTTATTCCCGGGTCTGCCGTGGAATGAAGTTTTCATTTCCAAGCAAAAAGTGCCCAACAATGCAAAAAATCCCAATTCGACAAAGTGCTCCCCTCACTAAAAGATCTATGATTTCTGCCAAAATCGCTACTTTGTTTCGATGGCTGTCCGCATTCCGAGGTAAAAAAACCGTTACTCTCACTGAACCTTATTTTTGCTATCAAGAGCACTGGAAAATACTCAGCCTCATCTTGCGAAGCAGGTTCCTGTTTATTCTTGATAACTTCAGGTACCATAACGAATCGAATACAAGACCGGATTACTCCGCCAGAGCAGTCAAATGTGGCCCATCGAGTACATCATTACAAAATGTGCTGTCAGAATCAATTATGAGAGACCTCCCGATTATATTCCTTGAAGGTTTCACCGAATATAGAGACTGGATCAGAAAACTCCCTGTCAAGAAATCAAAGATTTTCTGCAGCGCTCAAGGCCTGCACACGCTTATGCCTTACAAATTCTATACTGCGGAATACATGGGTCAGTCCAAAACAGCCTATTTTCAGCATGGTGGTGGTTACGGCAGTTCCCTGGTGCAGTTTGCACAGGATTATGAATCGAGCGCATCTTCAGTTTTTCTGACCTGGGGATGGGACAAACCTCCTAATTCATTACCTCTACCCCACCCCAAGATCTGTTGCGCTAAAAAATCTGATTACCAGAAAAACAGCACTTTTCTTTTCCTGATGACAGGAACTCCGAGATATGCAGTCTGCTTCCATTATCAGTACCACTCGTCCAACTACTTTATTCATCAAAACCAACTCATCGATTTTTTTCGTCTGATTATAGACAATATCGAGATCACCGTAAGAAAAAGACCTGCTGAAAAAAAAATGCTCTGGTGGGAAACGGAACCGATCCTGAAAAAAAAATATCCCCATCTTAAATTCCAGAATCCATCCATACCGTTCGAAACATCCATTGATTCAGCAAAATGTGTAATTACAGCCTCCCTTACTACTGTCCACCTGGAAACCATGGCCCGAAACATCCCGACAGTGATCTTTTTCGATCCATCGATCTACAGGTTCACCCCGGAAATGGACCGGTTCATTCAGCGAATGAGAAGCCTCGGGATCGTGCACGATTCGGGAGCATCGGCTGCCGCGCACATCAACCGTTTCCATGGCCGAATGTCAGAATGGTGGGAACAGAGCGATGTGCAGCTCCTGCGTGAAGAATTCGTGGATCAATACGCCAGGCAATGCCCGGACTGGCAGAATGAATGGATCCGTTTCTTCAGAAAAATGCTGAAACAAGGCCTGCCTGAAAATGACTAAACCTCCTGTTCGTGAAGACTCCCTTCCCCGTCGCTACCTGTTCAAGCTGGTGACCAATATCATCAGTTCCTTAGCCAGATTCGCGCATGTCTTCTTCGTACCGCGCGCTCTCGGTCCCGCAGGCTATGGCAGCTTCAATTTTCTCGTCAATTTTTTCACCCAGATCGCGTCATTCCTGGAAGCCGGGTCATCCATCGCTTTCTTCACCAAACTGTCGTCAGGCAGGAGCGAGAAGCGCATCATCCCGGTTTACTTCCGCTTCGCTGTTCTCCTCTTCTCTACCCTGCTGCTTTTCACAGCAGCGGCGCGTCTGACCGGGATGAACCGTTTTCTGTGGCCGGGTGAATCAATGCCGGCAGTGCTTCTAGGCCTGATCATGGCTTTCTCTGTGTGGCTGATCCAGGTGCTGTTCAAACTTACGGATGCCGTAGCCCTGACCGTGCCGGCCGAAAAAATCCGCATGGCCATCCGCGTTGGAGCTGCTTTTCTCATCGCAGGCTGCTTCTTCGCCGGGCTCCTGACCCTGACTTCATATTTCATCCTGGAAACCACAGTCGGCCTGCTGATCGTGCTGGCGCTGACCGTCCTCTGTCTGCAAAAAGGCGTGTTCCGCGGAAACGATCTGATGAAGCGCATCCCGGCCCCGCTTTTTTCCCGCTACAGCAGCTTTTTTTTCGAGTACTGCAGCCCCCTTTTCGTGTACAACACAATTACCATTCTGCTGGCCCTGGCCGACACCTGGCTCCTGCAGCAGTTCGGGGGACGCGCTGAGCAGGGTTATTACGGCCTTTCCTATCAGATCAGCACAGTCTGCTTCTTTTTCTCCGGTGCCATGACCCCGCTTCTGATCCGCGAAACGGCAAAAGCGCACGCCTCAGGAGACAAAGCCCGCATCCGCAAACTGTTTCTGCTCTCAATTCCAAGCCTTTATGCTGTTGCGGCCGCATTGTCCATGTTCGTGGCTGTCCAGCCTGAGAAGTTTCTATACTTCCTGGGCGGAAAAGAATTCTCGCACGCTCTCCCCGCAGTAATCATCATGGCTCTGTACCCGATTCATCAGACATTCGGTCAGCTCAACGGAGCCCTGTACTATGCCACAGGACGCACCGCATTGTACCGCAATATCGGCATCGCAGCGGCCCTGGCAGGTCTTCCACTGTCATGGTTCCTGCTGACGCCGCCACGAGCCTGGGGCCTGGATTTGGGGGCAACAGGCCTGGCGCTGAAAGTGGTAATTGTCCAGTTCATTGCAGTTAATACCCTGCTTTTTTTTAATACCCGCTTTCTGGGAATTCCCTTCGCCGGAATGTTCTTCAGGCAGACGCTGGCTCCCGCAGCTTTCGGACTTTCAGCGCTTGCATCATCCGCGATCATGAGCCGGCTGCTGCCGTTCAACTTGCATCCACTGTTGAATCTCTTGCTGTGTGGGCTGCTGCATACCGGAACAGTGGC
>JAQTRI010000272.1 GCA_028711905.1 Candidatus Wallbacteria bacterium
CATGTGCTGGCCTGTGTGCACAGAGACAATTCCGGAGATAAAAGGCTTCGTGAACTGATGGATAAGGCCCTGTATTCCTGCCAGTACTGGTGGGCATCAATCTGGAACTTCGATCCGACCCAGATCTATCGCGGAGCTTATCTTCTGATGGACACGCTTGAACTCTATTCATCCCTCAATGACGACCGGGAAAGTCTGCGTATCGGCAGGGATCTTTACAACAACCTCGTCTATTCAGTAGCCGAACGGCTGCGGCAGAAATAAACAACCTTCGGAGGGATTATGGCCACTCACTTCACAGATCAGAATTTCAAGAAAGATGTGCTGGAACACAAGGGTGTTGCCCTTGTCGATTTTTTCGCCGAATGGTGCGGCCCCTGCCGTATGATGGCTCCAATTATCGACGAACTGGCAACCCAGTACAGCGGCAAAGCTGTCATCGGCAAGGTCAATGTTGACGATGCCCCGGCAACCGCAGGCACATACGGAGTTCGCAGCATACCCACCATCATTCTCTTCAAGGACGGCGAGGCTATGGAAACCAAGGTCGGGGCAGTTTCCAAAAAAGATCTTGACGACATGATCAAGCGCTATCTCTGAGCAGGAGGTTCACCATGCCAGGCGATGCATTTGAACTCGTGATCATCGGCGGGGGTCCGGCAGGACTTACGAGCGGGCTCTATGCTTCCCGCTCCCGCTTAAATGTCCTTCTGCTGGAAAAAACAGCGCCTGGGGGCATGGCCGGCATGACCGCAGAGATCGAAAATTACCCGGGTGTATTGAAAACCGGCGGTTTTGACCTTGTGCAGATAATGGAAAAGCAGTGCCGCGAATTCGGATGTCTGATCGAATCCGGTGAAGTTACCAGTCTGGAATGGCGAAACGGTCGCTTTCATATCGCCTGCGCCGACCGCGTAATCCAGGCCCAGGCAGTAGTTATGGCTACAGGCACAAAATACCGCAGGCTCGATGCCCCGGGTGAAGCTGATTTGATCGGTCGCGGCGTGTCATTCTGCGCCACTTGTGACGCTCCATTTTACAGGGGCAGAGAAGTGGCTGTCATCGGTGGTGGGAATACCGCCTGTGAAGAAGCCTTGTATCTGACACGCTTCGCGTCACGCGTGCACCTGATTCATCGCCGCAGAGAATTCCGCGCCACCAGGGTCGTGCAGGAGCGCCTGAACACAAACGATAAAATGCGCCTTGTGCTCGACACGATAGTTGAGCGTGTCACTGGAAAAAACGGGGTGGATGGTCTGGACCTCAAGAATGTCAATACAGGGGAACAGTCGCACCTTCCGGTGGATGGGGTTTTTGTTTTTATCGGGCTTCTTCCCAATTCTAACCTGGTAAAAGGCATGGCTGACCTGACTGCAGACGGCTTCATCAAAACCGACCAAAGGATGCGCACCAGCCGGGTAGGGTTGTTCGCAGCAGGAGATGTCCGTGAAACAGCTCTGCGCCAGGTTGTGACTGCTGCAGGCGATGGAGCAGTTGCAGCATTCAGCGCAGAGGAATATCTGAAAAGTGTTTCCAAGTAGGGTCCCCTGCACTGTCAACAGGCTATGGTAATCATTCACCCCTGCTGTTCATCAAAACAGGTTGTTTCTGAAATCGCGCCAGACAGGCCTCAGCAACAGAAACATCAACATCCATGAAGCATTCATCAGAAGCACCCAGGCTGCAGAAAAGTAAAAAGGCAGCCTGATCTCTGCAACCGCCTCTCCAGGGCTTGCGGCGTGCAGCACAGGCATGATGAGGAACGGCCTGTAAAACGGCATGAACGGGAACCAGCGGTATAGTTCAGCCCTCCACGAAACTCCTGGTTCCAGATCCAGGCTCAATTCCCTGTATACATTCGCGGTCCGCCACCCGGAAAAGTTCCCTTCCCTGTAATACTTGAACCGGACCGGACCGCTGAAGTCCAATTTGAGCCTGAACACACCTTTTCTGGGGTTTCCGGGGAACAGAACCTTGAGCGATCCAGGCCAGGCGTGGGGAGTGTAAAAAGCGGCAGCTTCATACAGGCCATATTTGCGTTTCAGGTATTCCCTGCCAGTCAGGTCAGGTTCAGTCCCTTCACCGATCAGCTGCCCGATATCGCGCCAGATAAGAACAAAAGGGCCTGACCCGATAATGCGCTCCACCCGCTCGGCAGCTTGTTCCGGTGATGATCCAGGCTCTGAGAACGGCAGCGCTGCAGGAGATGCATATCGGACCGCCTGTGTGCATAAAGCGAAAGGAGCCACAAGCACAGATTCTGTGTTTTTACATGTGGTGGACAGGAAACTTCCGGCCAGAGACAGACTGATATCCCGTCGGGCCACATAGTCGAGGTTGTTCTGCAGAAAAAGCAGCAGCAACGCGCATATGACTATATGCCGGAACACGCCCAGGCGGGATATGGCGTACCCTGCCAGGACCGCGATGGCAGGCAGGCAGAACATGGAATGTCTTTCCTCATAGATCGGACTGCCGAAAACCGATTTCATCATTGCCGAAACAAAAAACAACAGAACAAGAGGCAGGATAAAATAAGCTGACAGAAGCAATTGATCGGCCCGGCGACGCTCTCTGCAGGATGAAACGAATGATGAAACCAGGATCATGATGATCAAAACCACTGACCACGGCGCGGAAAAACTGAAAAAATACCCCTCCCCCAGTTTGCGCAGGTTCTCCAGAAGTTCGCTGTACCCGGCCTGAGGCAGCCAGTTCGCGTTCAAAAACAGATGCGACCTGAACCCAACATTGAACGGCAGAGCCTTAGCCATTACAAGAAGCGGCAGGCTGATAGCCACCACTGCTCCAGACCAGTAAGCGAATCCGGCAATCTCCCGCTTTTCCCTGATACGCGCAACAAAGCAGCAGGCAATGAAAATCAGCGGAAAGATCATGTAGTAATGGCTGTAGAACGCCGCCACAGACGCCGCAATCAACCAGTTTAACTGCCTGGAGCCCCCTTTTTTAGTGTAGTTCACCCAGGCGATCAGCAGGCAGGCACTGACTAAGTACAGCAGAGAATACATGCGCGCTTCCTGTGAATGGTAAAAATGCATGGGATGCAGGGTCAGAAACAGAGACGAAGTGATAGCGGCTTCGAATCCGAATAAAAGCAGCCCCAGCCTGTATGTGGCATAAACCCCTGCCGCACCCATAAAAACCGATGGAAGGCGGAGTGCGGTTTCCAGCTCCAAAGGAAGATTCAAAAAAAATCTGACGATCAGGTAGTACAGAGGAGGGTGAACATCATGTTCAAACACTGCCGAGCACATCTGCCACGCTGTGCGGTTGTTGTTCCATCCCTGCCCGAACCACTCGTCCCAGAACAGGCAGAACCCGTCCAGATCATACAGACGCAAAAAAAATGCAGTCAGGACAACAGCTGCGGGGAGGAAACGGCGTATTCGGCTATCTTCCTGTGTCAAGCGCCAGCCTCAAAGAAACGGAAGCATCTCTTTCGCGGTACTGATATTGGATATCGTGAGCCATGCGATGCACCATATACAATCCGAACCCGTTCGTGGGAAAGTCCTCCAGTTCAGGTTTCACCACTTCAGGGAAGTGAAAAGAACGGTCCTGATAACTGATTTCGAAGCACAGTTCCTTTTCTTTGCGGATCTCAATTTTGTAAAGACTGTCATCAGGGCTCTCGCTGTGCCTGATAAAATTCGTGAACAGCTCGATCAGAATAAAACAGCAGTCATTGACGGTTTTCTGGCTCAACTCCCAGATCGCGAGTTCACGCCGTAAATCCTCACGCAGGAGCGGGACAGCTTCAGTCTTTTTCGGATAACTGAAAAACAGGCAGTCACTTTTTTCCATACATCCTGTTCACGATCAGATTGACGATCAGCCGGGACAGGTTCTTGAAATTGTGTCGCAGATAATCAGCCTCAGCCATCAGTTCACCCAGAACGATCCTTGTGTCAAGCCGGTTGAGCTGGTCCAGATCTACCTCCACAGGGTATGATCCCCTTTGCGCATAGCGCGCCAGCATTTCAGGGGAACCTTTCCTGGAATTGATCACCACATAATCGAGCCTGGCACCATTGAGATTTTCCAGTATCACTCGCAAATGGTCTGAAGCAGTGAAACCGTCAGTTTCATGAGGCTGAGTCATGATGTTGCAGATGTAAATCTTCAGAGCATGACTTTCTTTAAGCGTTTCTCTGATCTCACGGACCAACAGATTGGGAATGACACTGGTGAAAAGACTTCCCGGACCGAAAATAATGCAATCCGCTTCACTGATAGCCTGAAGCACTTTGCGGTTGACATTCGCCCCAGGAGGGTCCAGAAAAATGCGCTTGATTTCTTTACCAGGAGTTGCGCTGATGTCAGATTCGCCTTTAACGATCGAACCATCGTTCTTTTCTGCAACCAGGGCATGCGAAGACAGGGTCGCCGGCAGGATACTGCCCTTTACCGCAAGAATCTTGGTGGATTCCTCGACAGCTCTCTCAAAGTCACCGGTAATGGCCGTCAGCGCTGCAATGAACAGATTGCCGAAACTGTGTCCTCCGAGTTCTCCCTCTCCTTGAAACCGATATTTAAAAAGCTCGGCCATCATGGTTTCTTCTCGCGCTAAGCTGACCAGGCAGTTACGGATATCACCTGGAGGCAGAATATTCAATTCATTTCTCAACCGGCCGGAAGATCCGCCATCATCCATCACGGAAACCACGGCTGAAACATTCTGCTCATCGTAAAGCCGTGCATATTTCTTGATGCCTCTCAAAAGAGTGGCCAGACCAGTGCCCCCTCCAATAACCACCAGACGCGGGTTAACATCAAAATGCCTGGAAGGGTAAAATTTGGCCACTTCACCGCTCTCCACCACCTGAAACTCGGAATAGACAAAGCGAATCACACGATAATAAGAGTAAGCAAAAAGCGCTGCAGTCGGAAACAATGAAACTATATATAGGAACAATGAAAGTTTTTTACTCAAAAAAAGTGTGGTTTCCGATGAAAGCAGAACAGCTGACATGAGCAGCAGCAGGAGCCAGCGCCTGAGCTCGATGTTGGGAAGGAGCCAGTGAAGTTTTTTCCAGAATCTTGGGTTCATGCGCTCTTATCCCTGTTTTTCTCTGAACCGGACAAGAGCATTGCTGTCCTGACAACTACACGCGGGGGCCTGTATAAAAGATGCTTGACTAATCCGTCAACCCCTTCGCTGATTACAGCAATAAAGAAGAAGAGTCCGGCGAAACCGATGGCCGCGATAGTTTCCAGCAGGTGAGTTCCTGTGAGAGTAAGATCAATGCCTAATATCAATGCTGCAGCAGAAAACACCAGGCTGAATACAAGAGCCAGCCTGCCGGCATTGGGAAAAGACATCAGAAAAGTCGCTGAGAAGATGT
>JAQTRI010000007.1 GCA_028711905.1 Candidatus Wallbacteria bacterium
GATCGTGACTATACTCCAGGGCGGCGTGGTAACGCTCATCGGCCACCGTGGCATAGAAAAAGGAGGAGTCGACATTCTGCCGTACTGAAAATGAGCTTTCGGCATTGACCACGGCATTATCTGCAGTGACTGAAGCGCAGGAGCAGCGCGGGATCAATCCACCGCAGAACTCCAGCAGCGTGGATTTGCCGGACCCGCTCCTGCCGGCTAAATAAAGCAGTTCCCCTTTTCCCATATGCAGGCTGTCTATTGCAAGGCCACTGCTGCTGTCGGGATAGGTGAGATTGAATTCTTTCAGAGCGATCATGCAGGCAGGTTACCTTTTCAACGGGTTGCATTCAATTATTTTCGAAGTATAATGAATTATACATCGGTATTTGAATAAAGTTGCATTAAACTGAGAAAATGATGCAGCATGTAAAGCATATTGGTTGAGTTTGGCACTTTTTTGTGGTGTCCAGCCAGATGTTCTGCAAAAACCTTGATTTGTGGCGGGTCCTGTGCAGGTGTTGCATTGCAGCGACTGAGCAGAGCGAAGAAGCTGGAATGTTACACATGTTCACCCCACATAGGTTTCAAGGAATACTGTGAAAATTTGCCAAATTGTAGATATTTGTTGAAAGGCTGGTAAGGTGCATGGAAAAAAAAATGTTGTCAAGGATACTGTCAAGCATTGACCCGGAGCTGATTCTGGAGGATATCCATGCCTTTACCAATTGCGTGATGGCCCGATCGCTCAGGACCGGTATGGCCATGCTGGTGCGCAATGAGGTGGGAAATTGCGGTCCTGCCCGTCATCTTTCATACATGGGTGACATGATTGGTAAGCCAGTACTCAATGTAGTGCCTGCTCTGTTCGCGTCCGGCCAGGATATCAAAGTCACTGCCGGTATGGCGATATTAAGTGGAGCCGTTCCACTTCCACAAAACTTGAGAGAGGGAAACGCTGAAACTCCTTTTGAAGAAATGACGCATAACATGGTTACCTGCTTTATCGGGCATTTCCCCATGGCCGAACGATGGAGGAGCGAGGGTCGGCCTGTGCATATTGTTGAATTGCGGCCCGGGGAAGGCGATATTCACTGGAATGATTCGCGCGAAGTTCTCAGCCGGGCGGAACTGGTTTTTATTACCGGTCTGACACTGATCAACGGCACATTTGAAGAGGTGATCCGGCGCACGCCGCAAGCGAAGCAGCGTGTCCTCATGGGCCCGACAGTGCCTCCGAGCGAGGTGTTTCTGGATTATGGTATTGATCTGGTGGGATCAACCGTTGTCTGTGATGAAAAGGCGGCTGTGCGATATTATCAGCATGGAGGGGCAGGCATCAAGGACGCTCCTGCCGGTGCGCTGAAAACAGTCAATATCTCCCGCAGATAAGGATCTCATTCCTTGCGGATGGTGACAGGCAGGCGCACGGACAGAGGCAATCCATCATGCGTTATGATACCGCGCACGCGGCCGGACAATTTACCGATGCACTGCGTCACGGCCCGGTCGATCTCGGCCCGGCCGGAACTTTCGATTACACTCAGATCCATAACCTTTCCCGCTGAATCGATGGAAAACCCGATCAGCAATCTCAGGTCTTTACTGACAGAGAATTCATGCTCAAGCTCAGCAAGTGCTTTGGCGACAGCCCGTTGCAGGTATAAAAGGTACTGTTCCCTTGTAGCTGCCTGCTGCGGGGTTTCGCGTAAATGAGTCATGGCTGTTTCTGCCGGCTGCGCGGCTGATTCCGCGGGCTGTTTCTCAGGTGCCGGCTCTGGAGTCGGGGCTGGTGCTGCCCTGGGCACAGGTTTTGGGGGTCTGGGCTTTGGCTTGGGCGGTTCAGGCGCAGGCGGGGGAGGGGCTGGTTCAGGATCAGGCTGTGGCTGTGGATCGGGGGGTGGAGGTTCAGGGCAGGGAGGCTCAGGCTGCGGAGCGGGAGTCTCCACAACTGGAGGTTGCAGTTCTCTGAAAACCACTTTGAGATCAGGATCGAGAAGCGGCTGCTTCTCATCAGGGATATGGAGCAGGAGTATTCCCCAGTGCATGACTAAGGAGAAACAGAGCGGCAGAAGCAGGGTTTTCATACCATTACTCCTGCAGGTATACGATTTCGAGAGACTGGGCGCGGGCGGCGGCTAAATCGAACACCTGGGCGAATGCGCCGAATGGCGCGCATCTATCTACCGCGATTGTCACTTTTCGGCCGTTCAGGGCGGTTTTCAGCGTGTCGACAGTCACAGGTGTGTCCGCCAGCAACAGGGAGCCCTGGGAATCGATCTGAACCAGCAGGGTATCTGGAGACGGCTGCGTATCTTTGCGTTCCACAGCTTCCGGAGGGTTGACGCGCAGTGTGCGCAGGCTGTTGAATGATCCGGTCAGCACAAAGAAAATAATCAGAATAAAGAGAATGTCGATCAGTGGAGTGATGAAATAAGCGCTGTGGCGGTTGCGGTCAAGATAGCTCAGTTTAATCATGGTTAACTGCAATGGCGCGGCACAGGGCTTTTTTTACCAGGAGCAGGAATCCCTGATTAGTGTGGTCAAGATATTGCAGAGCTGCAGTGGCGGGGATTGCTACCATCAGCCCTGCCAGAGTGGTGATAATAGCCTGCCAGATTCCTCCGGAAAGCATAGCGGGATCGGTTTTGAACCCGGTCAGTTCAATGTTTCGGAAAAGCACCATAATGCCGGCGATGGTTCCAAGCAGGCCGAAAAGCGGGGCAGTGGCTGCCGAGAATGATAGCAGGCCAAAATAGCGGGAATTCTCGTGATATTCCTCTTCCAGAAACAGATCGATTTCTGTATTGCTGTCCCTGGTTTTTTTCAGGTGTTGGAGTGCTTTTAAGTATTTTTCCGGGATATTTCCCGATCCTGCCAGACCGCGAGTCAGTTTATCGCACGATTTTTTCAGAGACCGGAAAAAAAACAGGCGTTCTATAGTTACAGTGACGGTCAGCACTGATAAAATCAGCAGGGGATACATGAACAGGCCGCCTTTTTCAAAAAAGTCGAGTGTGGACATCGCGCCTCCGCGAAGTAAATTGTAGCACTATTGGTCTGTAACACTTAATTCTGTGTTTACTGATCCGGAGAAGTCCTTTCGCTGAAAGGATTCCTCAGTCGGCATTTATACAAAATTAAGTGCAACAGACCACTAGTATAACCATATTCTGCAAATTTTTCCCCGCGCAGTGACCAAAAATCAGTTGAAGGTCACATTGATTCCGAATTCGTAGTTGCGACCTTCTGCAGGATATCCCCTGCTGGAATAGTAATTGCGGTCTGTCAGATTGTTGACTCGGGCGAACAGCTGCCGGTCCATCCAGCGGTATACTACTTCCAGGTCGGCCAGTACACGCGACTTTTCCTCGATATAGGAGAAAGGAGTGCCATTGACCTCATAATGGTATTTCCCGCTGTATTCCATGTGCACATTCACAGTCCACAACTCTGAGCAGGTGTGTTCCAGGTTCAGCACTGCGCGGTGCAGTGGCCTGTAGTCAATAACAACTTCCCTGGAATACGAGCTGTTGACAGCGTCAATATAGGTGTAACCGGTCTGCCAGGACAGCCTGCCGCGCCGGCCTGAGCAGTTGAGCTCAAACCCGCGGTAGGTAACTTCTCCGACATTCTGATTCTGGGTTTTTCCGGCATTGACGCCTGTCAATTGCACCTGCATGATGGCATTGTCGTGTGTGTTGGAATACAGAGTCAGGTCCCAGTCAACTCCACGGAAGTTCCGTTTGTATCCCATTGCATACAGTGCCGCTGTTTCCTCTTCCAGTCCAGGGTTGGGAATGCTTTTATCCAAATAACCGGAGAAACGCTCTTTCAAACTTGGGAAGCGGGTTTTATGTCCGAAATTGCCGTACAGTTCACCCTGGTTCCAGTTTCTGCGTGAAAAACTCCATGTATAATCAGTGGCTGTGATGTTATCAGGCGGATTGTTACCGTCAGCGTCTTTCGGCGTGTTCTCTGACCAGGAGGTGCCTGCTGTCCATTCCCAGTTCCGGCCCTGATTTTTACGGAATTCCGCAGCAGCGTTGAGCGTGTCTGCCCTGTAATATTCCCAGCGGGCATTGGCTGTTCCCTGGGCCTGATGCACATCCTTTTTGCCGGTCAGCATCAGATTCACAAGGCCATTGTTACGCACAGGTGTGCTGGTCTTGAGATTGATTCCATGGCTGAAATCATCGTAGATGCTGGTAAAGGCGTATTTTTTCGTCTGCTTTGTCAGTGAAATGTCATCATAAGAATCCAGCATGTTGTAATAGCTGTCAGAATATACATTGTAATGCCATGTGGTTTTCCCCCTTACCATAGACCCTTCCAGTGAGTACTGATCCTTTTCCCAGTTGGAAAAACGCCAGTATCTGGCTGTTGCCGCCGAAAGATCCGGGGGAGTACTGTAGTTCTCGCGGAACCCTGACCAACGAAAGGCCATCTGGCTGTCTTCCTTGCGATTGCCGAAGATCATGTACATATTGCTCTTTTCTTTGTCACTCAGGCGGCGCTGCCTGTCCGGCTGCAGAACAAAGGCTTTGGTATCGAAGTCCTTGCTCAGATTGAAGTTGGACATGTTGGTGTATTGTGCTGTCAGGCCATAAAAAAAGTCATCGGCTGTACCGTAAACAGAAGCCCTGGTATCCCCTCCTTTGCGACCGAACCAGCGTGCGTCCAGTGTTCCGTAATCAAGGGCCGGTTTGTCTGTGATCAGGTTGATGCTTCCGCCGAGCGCGTTTGGTCCTGCCATCACAGAGGCAGCGCCCTGCACGATTTCGATTTTCTTGATGCTGCCCAGCCAGAGCTTGGCCGGGTCGATTCCACCTTCATAAGGAATCGAGACGGGTACGCCGTCTAACAGTACATTAATATTGCGCAGGTCAAAGCCGCGCAGGCTCATGTAAGATTCGCCCTTTGTACCTTCGTATGAGGAAATGGAAGAAAAACGGTCTTGAAGGAATTCGTTCAGTTCTTCGCGCTTTTCCAGCTGATCAGAACGCATGACAAAAATCTGCGAATCAGGGGTGTTGTTCTCCTGACGGGCTGAGATGAGAATTTCGCCCAGTGTGATTGGTGTCGAAGGTGAATCTGTACATAAGAGACAGGTCTGAATCAGCAGCATAAGCAACAGGAACATGAGGCCTCCTTACTTTTACGATGCGAAGTATTGGATTATATATAACGCTTTTTTATCTAACTGTCACTCTTGATTTGCATGACCGGTGACCTCGTTATATAATACAAAATATTACGAAAACCGGAGGGACCCATGAAGTTTCTGTTGTCTCTGACATTGTTACTCGCCCTGAGTCTGGCGGTTTGCGCTGAAGAAAAGGAAAACAACGATTTCTACGACAATATCCCGGCAACAGAACTGAACGGGCCGTCTGTTTTTGTATTCGGCGAGGTGGAGAATCCCGGCAAAGCGGATTTTTCTGCGCTGGAGTTACGCTCAGTCATTGTGCGTGAGACCGGCTTTGAAAAGGGTCTGCCCAATTTTGTCGGAGCATACCGCTATGACGGATACTCTCTTTTCGACATTCTCAAGGAAAGATTCCTTGCCAAAAAGAATGTCAAGGAATTCCAGCCCATTATTGATCTTGTGGTCAGTGTTGAAAACCCGCAAGGTGAAAAAGTGGTGCTCAGCTGGGGTGAAGTCTACTATCCTTCCAAGCTGCACCAGGTGATCATTGCCACCAGGGTTACTCCGATCATTCCCACGCACAGCAAGGACCAGTGGCCCATTCCGCAGCACACGAAACTGATCTGCGGCAATGACATGATCTCAGTGCGTAATATCAGCAATCCCCATAAGATCACAATATTTGCGGCTCCAGTTTCCTTTAAGACAATCAAGGGACTGAAGCCGATGTATCAGGCCTCGATCAGGATCAAGGATCATGACCGGCAGGTCGCGGAGCTGTCGGGACTGCCTGCTGGAGCGGAAACGCGAAACTATCCGGCGTGTTTTTACGGCCGTGGCAGGGGATTCCATGGCATTCAGTATTTTAACGGTGCGCTGCTTTCAGACTTTCTTTCGCCTTATTTCCAAAGCAGTGAAGAAAATCTGAAATCCGGTTATTTTGTAGCAGCAGCGCAGGACGGTTACCGGGTGGCTCTTACATACAGTGAGATTTTTAATCGCAACGATTATGCGGATTTTGTCGTTCAGGATATCGGGCAATATATGGAAGATGGCCGGTTCCGGCTGTTTCCGGCTCATGACTTTTTCTCAGATCGTGCTGTGAAAGCCCTGAACGAGATTGTTTATCTAACACTGCCTTAGAAGCGGAGTGAGTATCACCTCCGGCCTGTTGCTTCCAGGTTGACCGGGGCCCCTTTGATCAGGTATTGTTTTTTCATTACTGATTCAAAGGAGAGGCCGGGATGATCGACCGACGCAAGATCTTCAGGACCCTGGAGAGGGACATTCACGGTATTGTCGCGGGAAAAGGGTCTGTCAGCGATAAACTGCAGCGCATCTGTGATCTTCTGCGCAAGGAAGTCGAGCATTACGACTGGGTAGGATTCTATCTTGCCGATCCGGTTAAGGAGCGTAATCTTGTGCTTGGGCCGTTTTCCGGCGAACCGACCGAACACACCAGCATCGCCTTTGGCCAGGGTATCTGCGGGCAGGCGGCAGATCGCGAGGAAACCTTTGTGGTACAGGATGTGACAGCTGAAACCAATTATCTTTCCTGCAGCAGTGCTGTCAAATCGGAAATCGTGGTGCCTGTCAGCAAATCCGGTCGCATTGTCGGAGAATTGGATATCGATTCCCATGTGTTTTCGCCATTTCAGCCGGACGACCGGGAGTTTCTGGAAAAAGTCGCGGGTCTGGTGGCAGGGATATTATGATGAATCCTGAAAAGTTCACCTGTCTGCCGCTTCAATGTTCTTCTGGAGATCGTTTGTGATCAAATCATCCGTTCTGTTATTGATATTGATTCTTCTCTCAGGCTGTCAGAAAGTGCCATTGGAGCCGGGAAGCCTGAAGACAACCCGTGGCAACGGGCAGTGCCTGAAGCCAGGCCAGACCTCCCAGCCCCTGGAAGTTACACTTTATACGGCTAAAATCCCGGGACTCTTTGGCGGCGAAGGTGAAGAGCGAACCATGGCTGGTCGTGAAGTCAAGTTTCAGCTTCTGACGGAAGGGCAGAACTATCTTGTTTCTCCAGCGTGCAGGGAAGTGAGCGTTGCGACTGATGAAGGCGGAAGTGCCTCGGTGTTACTGACTGTTGCAAATCACATTGGAGATCTAGTTGTAAAGGCTTCGGTTATTGGAAAAGATGGAGATGAACTTTTTTGCATTTTTCAGTTGCAGTCCGGTGTTATCCGCATTGGGAACAAACAGGAGGGAGACTCCGGGAGTGTTCTCGACAGAGAAACCGGTGTCCAGGTTTTTCGACCCGATGGTGCGCCATGGGAAGGTGTTCCCGTTGATTTTGAATTGATTCAACCCAGAAGCGGAAAAATCTGCCCGGCAAAGGCAGTTACGGACTCAGACGGAAGAGCATTGACCACTTTTACCCTTGGGAAAGAAACCGGGGAGTACATACTAATGGCTCAACCCGCATTTCCAGATATGAGTTTCCGGTCAGTCAAACTGACAGCACTGGCATTGAATCGCAGGACAATGGTCATGACAGTTCTGGGAGGACTGGCCCTGTTTATCCTGGGCATGAAAATGATGACAGAGGGACTGTCCCGCATCGCGGGAAACCGCATGAAAAAAATCCTGGAATTGCTTACAACTAACCGGATTATGGGTGTGATGGTCGGTGCAACGGTTACAGCTGTCATCCAGTCGTCCAGCGCCTGCACAGTGATGGTAGTGGGATTCGTCAATGCCGGATTGATGCAGCTTTCTCAGGCAATGGCAGTGATCATGGGGGCTAATATCGGCACGACAATGACTGGGCAGATAGTGGCTTTCAGAATCGGCGATGCCGCCTTTCCCGCCATAATAATCGGATTGCTTATGAGCATGTTCTGGCGTGGAAAAAAGCCGGGTTTCCTGGGCGAACTCATTCTCGGGTTCGGATTGCTGTTTCTCGGCATGGGTATGATGACCGATACATTGAAGCCTTTGGGAATCAGCGAAAATTTCAAACACTTTTTTGCCCTGTTCGACTGTACCCCGGTAAATGGGGTTATGCCTCTGGGAAAGGTTCTCGGAGCTGTCGGGGTCGGAACCTTGTTTACTGCTGTTGTGCAGAGCTCTTCTGCCACGATCGGATTGGCTATGGCTATGGCTGGAGCTGGTCTTTTGAATTTCTGGACAGCATTTCCTCTGATCCTTGGTGACAACATTGGCACTACCATCACTGCCCTGCTGGCGGCGATCGCTTCGAACCGGCGTGCCAAACAGGCAGCGCTTTTCCATTCGGTGTTCAACATCTTCGGTTCCTTAGTTATGATCGGGCTGTTGTATGTACGATTCGCAGGCACTCCGGTATTTATCGCTTTTGTCGACTGGTTTACGCCCGGTTCTGTCCTTGCTGATACCCCGGTGAACATTGAACGGCACATTGCTATGGCGCACTCTTTTTTCAATGTTTCGATGGCTGTAATGTTTCTGCCGTTGCTTGGCCCCTTGAAAATGTTGATTGAGAGTTTGATAAAAGTAGACACCAGGGAAAAAATTTATCTGCGTTATCTGGAACCGCACCTTCTCAACACTCCGGCTCTGGCATTTGACCAGTCAGTCCGTGAACTGGCCTATATGCTGAAGGTGGCCTGTAAAAATGTATTCAGGGCATACAATGAATTCATTGGTATTGTGGCAGACAAGGATGACAAACTGATCCACAAGGAAGAAGTGGTGGACCGTTTGCAGCTGGAAATAACCGACTACCTTGTGCAGCTTTCCCAGAGACAACTGGACGAGGAGGAATCCGCCAGGCTGCCTGCTTTAATCCACTGTGTTAACGACGCCGAGCGCATAGGTGACCACGCAGACAGCATTCGTCGTTTTTTTGAGGAAAAAAAAGAGCAGGGAGTGCTGTTTGGCGATGAAGCAAAGAAAGATCTGCATTTACTCAAGGAACTGGTCGAAAAACAATATCTCACTGTGCTGAAAGCCCTGGAGGAAAGGGACGATGAGTCTATCAAGCGTGCGCTGCACATCGAGGAGGAAATCAACATTCTGTCCCGCAGGGCTTCGCAGGATCATGCTCAAAGGGTGGGAAATGGTTGCTGCGAAATGCGTGGAGGGGTATTGTTTTCGAAAATGATCAGCAATTTCGAACGGATCGGTGATCATTTGAGCAATATTGCAGAGCGCATCCCGAAAATCAGATCCGATTCTGTGTAAAGGAGCCGGCATGAGAGTTTATTTTCTGGTCATTTTTCTGGGTGTTGTAGTATATCTGAGGTTTTTTCAGCAGACTGGACTGCAAAAAGCCGTCAATGACGAAAGAAAAATGAACATGAAAACCTGCAGGTCCTATATGAGCAAGATTAACAACCACTTGGGCAGCAGGTCCGATGTTCAGGACATCAAAGAATTGTACCGGTATGTCCCTGATGAAAAAATGCCGGTCTGCCCATCCGGAGGTCAGTACGAATTTGTCCCCGCGGAAAGAGGAAGGGAAGTCAAATGCTCAATCCACGGCACCTTCTCGAATTACAGGAAAGAAACCTTTGACCAGTGTGTCCAGAATTCGGCGTATGTGGCAGGCCTGAAATGTTATAACAAACGGCGTAACCTTCTCCCACTGGCAAAGGACTTCATTCTTTACAACCATCGTGATCTTTACGATTACAAGTTCGAGGATATCATGAACAGGTTCCGGGATCCGGGACAAAGGCTTGATTACTGCTGCCCGGTATCCGGTAACAGCTATGTTCTCAAGTACGATGCTGTGCATCGAGGCTATCATGATGTGGTCATTGAATGCCCGAACCACATCGAGAAAAGTGTCAAGGAATGGTACGAACCGTCCTGGATCAAGACCTACCGGAAGTAAAGCGTAATGGATACACGCAGGGAAGTTATCAGAATCACGGTCAGGGGCTTGATCGTCAATTTTTTCCTGACAGTTTCCAAGATTCTCGGTGGTATTTTTGGTAAAAGCGAGGCCCTGCTGGCTGACGGGGTACACAGTTTCACTGATATCAGCACTGATGTCATGGTCATTGTCGGTGCGAAGTACTGGACTCAACCATGCGACGACGATCATCCGCATGGCCACAGGAGAATCGAGAATGTAGTGACCATCCTGCTTGGTCTGACTCTGCTCGGTGTCGGCAGTTTCCTTCTATACCGCTCCATGTCCGGATTGGCAGTCAGGCATGATGCTGTTCGACCGTGCACATATACGATCTGGCTCGCTATGATTTCCATTGTTTCAAAAGAATGGCTCTATCGCTATACAGCTTTGGAAGGCCGCAGGATCAGATCATCCGCAGTCACTGCTAATGCGTGGCATCACAGGAGCGATGCCTTCAGTTCCATCCCTGTTCTGGCTGCTCTGCTTCTGGCTGTTTCCAAACCCGAATGGGGTTTTGTGGATGAAATCGGTGCTGTACTGGTTGCTGTCATTATCATCCAGATTTCGGTAAAATTCATCTGCTCATCTTTCAGTAAGCTGGTTGACCGCGGTGCTGGGCAGGAAACCAGGGAAAGACTTGAAAAAATTGTCTTTTTCGTCCCAGGAGTCAAGGGCGTTCACGCTGTCAGAACCAGGTATCTTGGCAGTGCCATTGCTGTTGACTTGCATGTTGAGGTTGATCCCCTGCTTTCAGTCAGGGAAGGGCACCGCATTGCCGAGGAGATCGAGACACGCATTCTTGGCAGGGAAACAGATGTAGTGGATGTGGTGGTGCATGTTGAACCGGAGGGAGAAGGTTATAGGTGATAGGTGATAGGTAATGGGTAATAGGTAATAGGTAATGGGTAAAGGGAATTAGGAATGTTGAATGTTGAATTTTGAATGTTGAATTGCAGATAGCCGTGCGAACGAAGTGAGCTACGGATATCTGTACCTGAATGTAATGAAGGTATGAATTGTAGAGACGCAATGCATTGCGTCTCATCCAGGGGATGCATTCAGCGTAACTCGGGAATCTGCAGGCTGTAATCCATCGTCTTTCAGATAGTACGACAGACTTACGATGTCACGGTCCAGAAGATCAATGCATCTGCGGAATTTTTCGCTGAGAGCTTTGTGTTCTCTGCTGACACGCATCAACTGACGCAGCAGGTCGATGATCGCCCGGAACAGTCTGATAATGTCCCCTTCTTCCAGCGGAAAAGCAGCAGTGAGATCACTGAAATTGCGTTTGTCGCACCACATCTCCACCAGCGGAATAATTTCAGTGTTGAAAAGGGGTGATGTTTTTTCGCCCATGAATTCCTGCTCCGCGCTCCTGATTTTGTGGGCGATTCTCTTGGCGTTTTTCAGGATGTTTCTGGTATCAGGCGAGTCGTGGCGGTAGCGGGGCAGGTTTGTGCGTCGGGAATTGTCGTATATAACCGCTCCCAGAATCATGTTTATCAGGCTCTCATGCGCGATATCGAATATTCCTTCATACAAAAGTTCTGTGATCACCAGTTCATAACCGTACACCAGTGATCCGGTGACCCCACGGGAGGTCAGCCGCCCTTGACTCAAATAGCCAAGGTGCGAGAGCAACTTTGATTTGCGGTGGAAGATCTCCAGTTGATCCACAATCCTGGTCGCATGGATTTCATGTTCCAACTGAGCCAGCGCATTGGTGCTCTTTCGGGCCTGCTTGTAAACGCTGAAGCAGTCTCTGCGGATGTCGCAGGCTTGACACGGAACAGCTGTCAGTTCAGTGTTGAATTTTTCGAATTCGCCTTGAGCCCATTCGAGTTCCAGGTATTTTTTCCGGCGCTGCTTACGATTGCGCAGGCGTTTAACCCTTTTTTCCAGGTCGCGCATGTATTTACGCAGGAAATCCACTTTGCTCTTGGCCTTCAGATACCTGCGGGCATTGGACCAGTCACCGCATCCCTCGTGCGGAGAAGCGGCAGGTTTAGCAACAGATTGGCTCAATGAGCGCATAAGCTGTTCCTTTTTTCCCAATTCATAGCTGGTCTGGAACTGCAAAAAGCTTTTTCCCACAATTCTGGCGATTTCATTTTCGTCATATTTTTTTATCAGGTTGAGTATTGTGTTGTATGAAAGCTTGAACTGGCTTTCCAGCTGCTCCAGTTTTTCATCTGTAATACGGATAAATTCTTTCTCGTCCAGATTCTTGGGAATGATGGAGATACTGATGCCGAACTGGTCAATGCCACGGCGCCCAGCCCTGCCGGCCATCTGAAAAAATTCGCGAGACATCAGGTAGCGGAAAGTAAGTCCATCGAACTTTTCCAGAGAGTGGAAAATCACGGTTTTGGCAGGCATGTTGACTCCCAATGCGAAAGTCTCTGTGACAAAGAGCATTTTCAGCAGCTTGCGGGAAAAAAGCACTTCGACAGCTTCTTTGAGTATAGGCAGCAGCCCGGCGTTGTGCACGCCGATGCCTTCCAACACTAAGCTGCGGATACGCTTGATAGAATCAACTGAGAGGAGAGAGGGGTCTCCAATGACATCAGTAAACACGCGGTCGATCTCCTCGCGCTCTTCCTGGGTAGTAAAACTGAAGTGCCTGTAAGTTTCCCAGGCGAAGTTATAGGTTGCTTCACGGGAAAAAATGAAGAAAAGGGCAGGGAGCAGATCCCGGTCACGCAGCATGCCGATCAGCTGGCTATAGAACGAGAAAGGATGCTGGCGAAAATCGCCTTTGTTTCGCACAGGGTTCTGGTGCATCAGGGACTTGCGGTACTCTTCCAGGGGTAAAAGCCCGTTCTTGTCATCAAACACCATTTGACGCAATGGGACCGGCCTGACATGGTGCTTAACGACTTCCACAGGAGTATCCTTGATTCTGGATATCCATTCTCCAAAGCAGTCAGCATTGGGAATTGTGGCAGAAAGGGCCAGAAAGCGCATCCCTGGAGGCGCAAAGATGATGCTTTCCTCCCAGATGACTCCCCGTTCCAAGTCATTGATATAATGAATTTCATCGAAAATAACATAAGCAACGCCGTCCAGAGCTTCCATGTCATTGAACAACATATTGCGAAAGATTTCAGTGGTCATGATCAGGACCGGCGCGAATTCGTTGATTACGACATCGCCAGTCAGAATGCCAACCTTGAGACCATAGTTCTCGCGAAAGTCCCGATACTTCTGGTTGCTGAGGGCCTTGATGGGGGCAGTATAGATGATGCGTTTATCTTCATTAAGGAA
This sequence comes from Candidatus Wallbacteria bacterium, assembly GCA_028711905.1. Taxonomy (GTDB): domain Bacteria; phylum Muiribacteriota; class JAQTZZ01; order JAQTZZ01; family JAQTZZ01; genus JAQTRI01. The sequence goes on from JAQTRI010000007.1 coordinate 13,260, forward strand.
TTTTTCGATCAGATATTCGGCGATCAGGGTTTTTCCGGCCCCTGTCGGTGCTGAAACCACGACCGATTTTCCCTGGTCGATGGCCTGTAAGGCCTGCACCTGAAACGGATCGAGTGTAAACTGCTTGTATTGCATCTGAGCATACCCTGTAATTACTGGATCTATTATATCACAAGCTGCCCGATCCTGAAAAACTGTTGAATTGGACAAATCGGGAATGAACAAGCTACAATCTATGGAGCTTTTTACAACGAACGAGGTGCGCGATGAAATATCTCCCGATTCTCCTGATTTGTTCCATGTGCTGTCTGCAGCTTGCTGCTGCTGAGAACATCCTCGGCAAGATCGATTTCGCCAGCCAGATTTTTTATCCCAGAATATCTTTTTCCGATATCCGAACTGCCGAACAGGCGCTGAAAGGCTTGTTGGAACTCCCGGAAAGCGGTCCCCGTACAGAGCTTCTGCTAAAGTTTCTCACAAGGACGGATGAACCGGTTATTCAGGATCTTTATGAGCTCTTGCTCAGACATATGGAAAGCAACCCTGATGAACTGGACCAGGGATTTTTGCTTCTGACCCGTTTCCGACTGCTGGATCCCAGAAATGAATTCAATAGGCTGGAGTTTTACTGGCAACTGGTCAGTTACGCCAGGATTCACACCGATGACCCGTGGGCCCTTTTTCTTACTGCGGGTTTTCTGTTTTCACTGCAGGAAGAGGACAACAAGCTGAAGACCGATACGCAGCCCACTGGCGAAGAAGAAAAGCGTCGCAGGCTTGACCCGTATGCTGCCATGGAAAAGGCCATCATGCTTTCCCCTTCGCCCCAGATCCATTATCTGATTGCCCAGGTATTCCGCCAGCTGGCGTACACGAATATGAATGCTCACAAAATCGTGATTCTGGAACTGAACAAGGCTGAAGCCATTCTCAAGGTGCAGAACAAAGCCAGTTACCAGTTATTCTTAGCCAAGGAGACAGAACTGCTGCGGGATTTTATTGAACTTTACAGGTTTTATCACACTGACCCGCCGTTTTATCTGGAAGAGTCGTTGTACCAGAAGATGATTGAACTGGACGAGTCCAATGGAGTGGCATACAACAACCTGGGGGATCTTTATGTCCGCTACAACACCAGGCTGGAGGATGCTGAAAAACTGATTGATAAAGCTCTGGAATTGTGCAGGGAAAATCCCTCGGTTATGGAAACCAAAGGTTACCTGCACCTGAGGAAAAAGGAATTTCCCCAGGCCGAGGAATGGCTGAAAAAAGCCGTGGCGCTGGACCGTAAGATGCTGATTGGATACGAGCACTTAGCTGAGTTGTATTACGAAACCGGGGAAATGGATCAGTGCCTCGCGGCATATGAAACCCTGTTGGGACTTGATCCGGGAAATCCCCGTTATTACAACGACCTGGGCTATCTTCTGGCCGACAATGGCCGTGAACTGGAAAAGGCCCTTGAATTGTGCCGGAAAGCGGTTCAGATGTCTCCTCAGAGCGGGCCATACCTTGACAGCTTGGCCTGGACGCACTACAAGCTCGGGCAGTTCGATCAGGCCGGGAAGATTATAGCCATGGCAGTTGAAAACGAACCTGAGGAGCGATTTATTCTATATCACGCAGGATTGATCAACTTTTCCTTGGGTGATTTTGAAAAGGCCAGGGAGGTTTTTTTAAAAGCCTTAGCCATGCAGAGCGACTGGGATGATATAATCCGCTGCCTCGGGGCCATGCAGCTTTTCCGTGAAGGCGAAATCACCGCTGAGCAGTTGAAGAAGTTCGTGCGCTGAGACCTCTTTACTTTTCCTTTCCTCACCGGTACAATAAACAACGGCTTCAGGCCTTGGTTCATGAATAATGTGGAGGAATAAAAAATGAATTCCAACAATGATTTTCTGAAGGGCTTTATTCTCGGACAGGTGGTCGGTTTCTGCAAAGGCTTAGTCATTGGTGTACTCTTTTTCAAGCTGGTGATGCCGAAGCTTCTGGATTTTCTGGAAGACCATTTTTACGGCGATGATTATTTTGACGAGGATTTTGAAGAAGAGGCCTCTGAGGCTGTCGCAGAAGTCTGAAGAATTTTTCAGGGCAGATGGGTTGCTGTTCCCGGTTTTCAGCAGGTTTTTTCTTTTCCCCTGCCTGTTATGAGAGGTTGCCATGGCTGAACTGAAAGATAATGATCTTGAGAAAATTTTTGAAAACTTCGAAAATCCGGGAAACGAAGAAAACTCTGAACAAGACACGGTTCATTTGAAAGAGGAAGAGTTTTCCAGCTTGGCGACCAGTGATTTCAGCAGTGAGACCCTTGATTCTGTTGCTCCAGGCCGAGCAGGACCGGATTTTACGGAATCCCAGTTTGGACTGCTGACCTCTAAACGCATCGAGACGGTCAAGACTTTGGATGCTGGATCAGACAGGGGAATTGCGATTCAGGAAAGTGATTTTAACGACCTGACTTCAGGAACCGTTTTGGCAAACCCGGAAAAAACGCTGTCTGATGTCGGTACTCAACCAGAAGACACTATCCCGGAAAAATGGGAGCTGAATTTTAGCGAGGTACTGGATGAGGGTAATTCCGATGATGACGGACTCGCCGGGATGATACTTGGCTCTGATGATCTGGGTTCCGATATCGATGAAATTCCACCTGTACCGCAAATGGTGAATGCATCAGCTTCTGAAAAAAGCGATGCCGGCAGCGGAGAGACTGGTTCAGTTCTCAAGCTGGAAGACCTTGTGGACACTTCGGCATATCAGACTCAGCCTGATTTTCAAGATGATGCTGTTTCGCAGCCAGTGGATTTCTCTTCCCCTGAAGAGGGCGTTCTGAGCAAGGAAGAAAGTGCTTTTCTGGATCTGGAGAAGGAAGATGGACCTGACGAAACCGCTGAACCGGTTGTAGATTTTGATAACCCCAGGGAGGATGTGCCCCCTATCTCTCCTGAACCTGAACTTTCCGAACTTCTGCCTGAACTGGACGGACAGGACCTGTCCTATGAAACAAAGACCTTTGACACTATGCTGGTTACCGAAGCTTCAGAAAGTTCTTTGCATGAACAGGACCAAGAAGAAACCATTGATATTGATTTCGTCCCTGTCCGGGAAATGAAAACAGACGAAACCACAGTCGCCCCGTCAGCGGAATCATCAGGCGGGGAAGGGGAAATTTCCTTAGAGGGTCTAGCTTTCAATGTCGAGGATTACCGGCGAGGAGCTGGTAATTCGGAAAAATCATCTCAGCCCCAGGATGCTGATTTTTCCATTGCTTCAGAGGCAGGGCCTGATCTGTCTGTCATGCAGGATCTTTCAGATGCACTGAGCTCCGGAACCAGTGACGGATCCGGCGGAGAAAATTCTGTTAACGCCGAAACCTATGCAGCGTATATTCAGGGTGTTTCCCAGGAGCGCTCCAATAGAACCGGCACCAGCGAGGAAGACAGTGAAGATACCGAAGATCATCATGGCAGCGAGCCGGCACGCAAAGCTAAGAAGGCCCTGGAGAAGATCAAAGAAACACCATCTCCGGTCGTTGTCAGCGGTAAAAAGAAAAGAGGATTTTTCAAGCGGGCTCTATTTTATTTGCTGATCATGTTCGAATTGAGTGTTTTCCTGTATTTTTATCCGGTTTTTTTAATCAAGGCCCCTGGGTACTGGTACGCTCCACCTGTGGCGTTCGCCGTTTTTCTTGTGCACTTTCTGGCTGCAGTGCGTAAAGATGCGCTGCCCGTCACTTTTTTTCTGATGACAGTGTTTCTGCTGATTGAGCAATCTGTCGTTTTTTTGATTCCGTTCGACCCTGGCGCAGTGGTGGATTTCTGGAAAACATTTCCAGAAGCGGCAACTATGTTTACAATGCTGGGCATGGTCACCATGTGGCTCCCACTCGCTTTGACTGACATCAATAAAAAAATGCGGTTGTTTCTGACGCTGATTGCTATCTACGGCATGATCGGATTTATCTTCATGATCAGGAACCGTACCGGTATCGATGCCCTGCTTGAATACAGCCCCCTGGGCGAAACCCCTTATTTTATCACCCCGTTTTTTGTGTTTCTTAACGGGTTTCTGCCTCTGGCCTCGGCTGTGCTTCTGCTTTATCTCCCTGTGACGATTTTCAGAATGGAAGGGAAAAACATGCTGCGGGCATTTTCCTTTCTCGTTCCCGCCATATTTCTTTTTATCAATGGCAATCTGATTTATCACTTCAACGGTTTTTTTTCTCCGATGGCTCTTTTCTTTTCAAGGAGCGGAGGGGAAAGAATCAGGACCAGTTTTTCTCTGGACAGCTTTAATGAATCTGAGTTGAAAGTTCATTTTTCCCGCCTGGAGAAGATGATGACCTGCGAGGTGCTGGTGCGAAGGGGGACTTTGGCGATCAGTGAAGACGGCATAAAAAAATTCGATCTTCCACCGGGCAGTTTCTTTTTTCCGGGCTCAGACAATCTTTCGTATCTCCAGAAGGGGAAACTTAGTTTCCGCGATGAAAAGGGTCGAGTACAGCCTCTGATAAAAAGCCGCGAAGACATAATCTGCTTTGACATCTTTTCCTCCAGGGATGGGAACTGGGTAGTCTATGTCGTCAAGGCTGATGGAGGTTTCGCAATCAGGAAGTACCTGATTTCTTCGGAAAGCGATGAACTGGTCGAAAAGATTCCGCATCAGGTTGATGAGCTGGCTGTCAGCCGCACAGGAAAGCATATGATTTACCGGTGCGGGGATGATGCATATTGCCGCAGTGGAAACCAGACAACGCGTTTGAAGTCCGGAGGCAGAGATTTTGTATTCGCTCCTGGTGACGAGGATTTGTGCTATTACTCGGCCTGGGACGAAAAATATGGCAGTTATTCTATCTGGAGGATGAAAACTGGAAAGCAGGATTATGAACAATTGATATTCGACAGCGGAGACAAGCGTTTCCCATCACCTTCTCATGTTGACGGCAACAGCAAGGAAAGCCATCTGGCTTTTGTCAGGATGGGGGACAGGACCGAAATCTGGGTAGCCGCCTGTGACGGCAATGACAAGACCCGCCTGTTTCAAGACTTTGAAGGCAGTGAGAAAGTAACCCGCATTTCATGGCTTTTTGACAATTCAGCCCTGTTTGTTTCGACGGACCGGCGGGGGTATCTGATGCCGCTGAACCTTATCCGGGAGAAGACCCTTGCAGGCAGCAAGGAATCCCGTGTCAAAGATCTTGAGAGAGAATTGAACGCATCCGGCTGGAAAGCTGTGCGAGTAAATCTGGAACGCGGCCTGATTATCAGCGCAGTAGCACCTGAGACGGATGTTGCTAATGCTGTCGGCAAACTGGCTTTGTCGGCATATGCCTGTCTTCCCGAATTCCGGGCCAAGCAGTACTTTCAGCTTGAGATGAGGCGCATGGGAAATTCTGAAAAGGTGCTGATTCCTCTATCAGGGGCACCATTTTTTACTCAAGCCTCAGTCAGCGACTGGCGGCAGAAAATCACCTGGAGGTGAGTGTGGATTTTGAAGACGGAAAAATTGTTAACGAGGACTGGGAAAAATATCGAAATAAAGGCTGGCGTTTTGTACGGACTAACCTGATGCTGCTGGCTGCCGGAGCTCTGATCGTGTACCTGGCCAGCGGGCTTTTTATTGTGCAGCAGTATGAACTCGGCGTTGTCAGACGCTTTGGACGCTTGAACCGCACTGTCGGGCCCGGCCTGCATTTTCACATCCCTTTTCCCATCGAGCAGGTTGATAAGCCCAAGGTCGCTGAGATGAAGCGCATGGAAATCGGTTTTATGACCGTATCATACGATGGTTCGGCGAGATACAGGGACATTGCAGAGGAATCCCTGCTGTTGACAGGGGACATCAATATCATCAGCGCTGATTTCATCGTTCAATACAATATCAAAGATCCGGCTGCCTATCTTTTCAATGTTTATAATGTCACCCAGACTATCAAACAGGCTGCCGAAGCTACTATGCGTCAGGTTTCGGCCAATCATATCAGTGATGACATCCTGACTGAGAAAAAGGACATCATGCAGGAGGAGGCCAAGAAGTTGATGCAGAATCTGCTGGACTCTTATGGAGCAGGTGTCAGCATCCAGTCAGTCAAGCTTCAGGATGTTGTGCCTCCTGACCCTGTTGTTGGTGCATTCAAGGATGTGGCTTCAGCCAAGGAAGACCGGGAAAAGATCATCAATGAAGCCCATGGTTATCAGAATCAATTGCTTCCCAAAGCTAAGGGTGATGCTGCCAAGCTGATTCTGGAGTCCCAGGGATACAAGCAGGAAAAGATCAACCTTGCCAGGGGTGAAGCCGAGAAGTTTCTCAAGGTCCGGGAAGAATACCGCAAAGCCCCGGAAATCACCCGCATCAGGCTGCACATTGAAACTATGGAGCGGGTTCTGCCCAAAGTGCGCAAAGTGATCGGTGCCGGTGATAAGGGCGAGTTACTCAAGCTCTTCCACCTCAACGCAGGGGGTGTAAAATGAAAAGCACAGTGATGATGATACTGCTGATCCTGGCCTTTTTCTTTGTTCAGGGCGCTTTTTTTATTGTTGATGAACGCAACCAGGTGGTGGTAACCCGGCTTGGTGAAATCAACGCGATTATCAATGAGCCGGGCCTGCATTTCAAGCTTCCGTATTTGGACATGGTGCATTTCTTCGATGACAGGCTGTTGGATTACGATGCCCAGCCCAAGGAAATCATCACAAAAGACAAGAAAACCATGGTCATCGACAATTATGCCAAGTGGAAAATCGCTGATGTGGCCAAGTTTTACAATGCTGTTGGCTCTGAATACCAGGCCCAGCTTCGGCTTGATGACCTCGTATACTCTATTCTCAGGGAGCACCTCGGTCAGTATGATCTAACCCAGATAGTATCCCCGGAAAGAGAGATCATCATGGCTAAAGTCACAAAAGCCTCTGACGAAAAACTATACTCCGAGCTGGGCATCAATATTCTGGATGTGCGCATCAAACGGGCTGATTTACCCAAGGAAAATGAGAAGCATATTTTTGACCGCATGAAAGCCGAGCGCGAAAAAATGGCCATGCAGTATCGCGCCGAGGGTCAGGAAGAGGCTACAAAAATCCGTGCCGATACGGACAAGCAGGTGCAGATTATCCTTTCTGAAGGTCAGCAGCAAGGTGTGGTGACTAAGGGAGAAGGCGATGCCGAGGCTTTAAAAATTTATGCCGATGCCTTTAATGTTGATCCTGAGTTTTACGAATTTTATCGGACACTGCAGGCCTACGAGCAGATCTTTACCACTGACGACATTGTGATTCTTGGAGATCAGGCTCAGATGTTCAGGTATTTGAAAGGCTTGAAATAAGTTTTGAGCCGTATGCGAACTCCGGGCGGAGTCAGAGTGTTTCCACCCTTTCCGGGAGTATGTAAGTGACATCCTTAAAGGGACAGGTTTTTTTTTCACTGGAAAAGATCGATTCGCAGGACACGGCGCTTTTCAAACAGGACCTGCTGTTTCTGCGGGGGGCGCAGAAACTTCTTTTCGTTTATCATTCCGGTCTGTCCAGCGAGGAATTTTTCATCAGCTTCAGTCGTGAAATGAGTTCCCTCGGCATCAGGGTTTCCTGGTGCGGGGAAGCGACAGGAACCGGATGGCCTGCCTTGTCGCTCAGGCACAGGGACGGGACTATTGAGTGCCATGATTTTCCCCCTGGTATGGGCATAGCTGTTTCGCAGATCGTGAGAGCATATTGTTTTCTGCACTTTGCCAAAGAAGTCGATGAATCGTTAGAAGAACTGGAAGACAACCTCAGATACAATGAATACGAAAAAGCTGGAGAAAGTCCGGAAGTGCTTCCTGAAAAGCTGCTGGAGCATTGTGTCCTTTTTTTAAAGGAACTTCCGTTGCTGGAGCAGGGATATTTTTCTTACACTATTAACGGTTTTTCCCATCTGGTCAGGAAGATTGAGCTTAACGGCCTGGACCCTGATCCGGTTTTTCTGATGGACAGAATGAAGGGACGCCCATTCTGGCGTGGTTTGTCCGCTCAGATCGAGGAGCTGCCTGCTATGGGTTTCTCTGATGGGCAGGTGGTTGGAGTCAGCGTTCGCAATATACTTCCCTCGTATTTTCAGGGATTTGTCAATTTTGAGAGGGAAATCGTAGGAATTGATTTCGAAGTGCTCAGGCTGAAAAGAGAATTACTTGAAATCGGCTTGTCTTCCGCGGGAAAACTGTTTCAGCGGCAGAAAAGGGTAAGGCTGCTGGGACTCTTCTACCGCATCGCGGAAGCCTTGGCTTTTTACCGGGATTTCGGCTCTGAGATCGGCGATATCATTGATCAGTGCAAGTCTAATCTGGGGCTCAGGGACCTGATGTTCGTGTTCCACCCGGTTGAATACCCGGGGCAGCTCTTCGGAACCGGTTTGCCGCTCCAGCGGCTGGCCGAGTGCATTTCCTGGGACAAGATCAAGCTCAGCACACAATCTCTGTCAAGTATTATCGCGGATTATACTCCTTTTCGCGAGGAAGAAAAGCAATTGCTTAAGCGGCTTTATTATTTTCCGCTGGTCCTGCGGCGACAGGTTCAGGGGATAGCCGTGTTTTCCGTGTCTCTCGGCAAACTTTCCCTTGATACTGAAGAGTCTGAGATGATCAGGCTGCTGCTCATGCTTTTGACGCAGAATATTCTTTTCCATTTTCAGGCCAGGAAGATTCAGGAATTGAAGCGCCAGGCATCAATGGGCGATATGGCCGCCACTATTGCTCACGAAATCAGGAACCCACTGGGCGGGATCAGCCTGCTGGCCACTTTTCTGGAAAACCGGCTGAAGGGGACGGATGAGAAAAAGATGGCCGGTGACATACGCGCTGCCGTTGAAAATGTGGAGAACCTGATCACCGACTTCCTGGCGTTTTCACGGATTGATCACCTGACTGCCGGTCGACATCAGTTGAAGGAACTGCTGGAAGAAGTTGTTGGTCTTCTGAAGCTGAAGATCGATGAGTCCGGAATTCAGATAGATGTCCATTTCAACGAATTGCCGGCTATTTCCGTGGACAGGGAAAAGGTTAAACAGGTAGTTGTAAATATGCTGCTCAATGCCATCCAGGCAACTCCGCAAGGGGGCAGGATCGTGATTCGCACAGGCGTTCGGGATTCGCTGCAGTTTTTCAGCGTCTGGAACAGCGGGAGCAGCATCGAAGAAAAGGATATGAGCAGAATTTTCGAGCCATTTTTCACTACCAGGGCCAAGGGCAGTGGATTGGGACTGGCGATCAGCCGCAAGATCGTGGAGGGACATCAGGGAAGGATCGAGGCAGAGAATCGCGATGAAGGCGTGGAATTCCGTGTGCTGCTGCCTCAGGACATGGAGAATGCGGAACCATGAAGTCCGTCCGGGTTTTTCTTTTATGTCTGTTCCTGCTGTGTCATGCAGGAGTTGCCGCTGAATTCAACTTTGTCTCCTGTTCCGTGACTGACGCTTTGCGGCAGATCGCTTTTTCTGGAGGGATCAATCTGATTATCGGAAGCGGGGTATCAGGGATCGTAGACATGATTCTGCCTGACGCTGATCCTTATGAAGCGCTGAGGCTTTTGTGCGATTCTCGCGGGCTGTATCTATCCGAGTCTGGAGGAATCTTTCTGGTTTCCGCCAGGCCTCCAGAGAGCGAAAAGCGCCTTGTGAAACTCAATAACCCCAATGCTGCTATAGTTTCTGGCCTGATCGAGCGAATGTATCCTGGAGTCAGTTCCATGGAACTCGACAGTTACCGGGTGTGGCTTAGTGTTCCGGCGGGGGTTACATTAGAAGGCTTAGATGCACTGCTTTGCGAGATGGACCGGCCTGAGAGGGATGTGACAGTCCAGTTGCGCTTAGACAAGTGCATTGCGCATCAGAGCGGGAAAAAGACTGAGCAATCTACCGTGTTTCTGCGCCTGCTGGAAGGCAGGGAAGGGCAGATCGCTTTCGGCAGGGAAGAGATTGTCGAAATCTGGCCGTTCATTATAACAGAATGGACCGGGCATGGCTTGAGGGTTTCCACAGGACGGATCAATGGAGGACATGTGCCTGTG
>JAQTRI010000273.1 GCA_028711905.1 Candidatus Wallbacteria bacterium
GCGAATACTTCTGATAAACAATGCCGACATCCCGGCATGGTTTAAGAATCTCCCGGCCATTGAGCAGAACCGTTCCCTGCCTTGGCGGGTGAGTACCGAGAATCATTTTCAGAAAAGTAGACTTACCGCATCCCGAAGAACCGACTAAGGAGACAAATTGACCCTGCTGCATTTCAAAATTCACATCGTGAATCACCAGGTTGCGGTTGCCTCCCTCGCCATCGAACCAGTGATTGATCTTTTCCATTTTCAATAAGGTGCTGTTCATTGCCGCTCCGCGATCATCCAGCGCTGTACCAGGCGCACAGCCTGCGGTTCAACCATTTCAAGGCGTAATCCATCAGATAGCCGAAAGAGGCCAGCAAAGCCAGGTACAAGTACACGACATTCATGTTCAAAAGACGGGACTGGATGCGGATGCGATAACCGAAACCGGCATCTCCCACCAGCATCTCAGCAGCGATCAGAAAAACCATGGCAGGGCCGATCGAAAGCCTTACGCTGTTGATAAAAACCGGGAGAACCTGCTTGAATATGACGAACCATATGACTTCAAAGGTTGATCCGCCTAAGGTGTAAGCCTTGTCCACCAGCTCGCGCGGCACTTTTTTGACGGCCAGAAAAATCGACTGCGTTAAAGAAGGCACAATGCCGAACACGATCATGGAAACGAACATGGTCGCGCCTGTACCGAAAATTACAAAAAAAACCGCCAGCATGGCAGTAGGCGTTAACTTGGCCAGAATCGAAATCACAGGAGACAACAGACCCTCCAGGGTCGCAAAGCAGCCCATGCCGATGCCAAGAGCGAGGGACAGAACAATGGCAATAAACAGACCGTAAAACAGGCGGGAAAAAGTGGCTTTCAGGTCCACCGACAGCCAGATTTCACCCCGCTGAGATGGGGTAATGGTTTTTTTGAATCCCTCGACCAGCTGCTGCAGATTCGGAATAGTGGTATCTTTAGGGTTTCTAGCATGCTGATGAACTGACAGAGCGAAATAAATCCCGCCAAGCAGCAGCAGTGAAACCAGTCCCAAAAAGGGCATTACCCGCTTAGAACGGAAAGGCCGGCAGATGATCATGAGGTCATCCGCGTCAAGTGGTCATGCAAAAACTCCATTCCCATCAGCGGATATCAGGGTTTCGCTTTTCCACTCTTGCCCGCTTCAGCAATCCTCCGGACAAAAGTGTGGTCAAAAATCATATCAGTGTCATCCAAGTATCTATAATCCCCGCCGCCCCAGACAGGGGCTTTTTCAATCACCTGGTGGGAGACGCAGAAATCAATGACTTTAACCATGGTGCGTGTAAATTCATGGCTCCGGAAAAAATTCAGGGCTTCTTCAGCTGTTGTGATGTACTTGGTTCCCTGCCTGACTTTTTTCATCTGCTCCAGATCGAGGTTGCTGAATTTTTCGCCGATCATGACCAGTGTCTGATACGCGGTCTTGGGGTCTTCCAGCCGCTGCATGACCTTGAAATATGTGTCGACCACTGCTAAGCCGAAGTTGTCACCGCCTTCGCGGGCCAATGAGTCTTTAGCCACAACTACCATGTCAACGATTTCTCCAGGAATAGCCGAGCTGTCGAACAGTACCTTAGCGTCTTTTCTGGTGTTCAAGGTTTGCAGGCAGAAAGGGTTCCAGACAACAATGGCTTCATACTGTTTATTCCCCTGCTGCATGGCCAGAGCTGCAGCGCCTGGATCCATATTGACCCACTTCACATCATTCTCAGGAATGTTCTTCATCTCCAGGTAACGCGAAAAAAGATACTGGCTGACGGATTTTTCCAACCCGTAAACCGTCTTTCCCTTCAGATCTTCCACCCGGTTGATGCCGATTGTGATGCACATGTCTCCGCCATTGGATGTGTCGTTCGGCAGGATGGCTACACTTGACCGGCCGCCACAGCATGGCAGTGTGTCCATATTGGTAAGACAGGCAGCGTCAACCTGTCCGGCTCCATATGCTGCTATGCAGGGATCATATTCCATTTCTTTGAGTTCGATGTCGACATTGTACTGTTTCTCCACTGGACCCATTTTTCCTGAAGCTCCATCGATCAAGCCGATTTCATGAGCAACGCCGAATACTGACCATCCCGGCCATTCGCTCCAGGCTAAGGAGAACACCGGAGCTGCTGAATTGCTTGCGGCTTGAGAAAAACAGCAAAAAAACAGAGCGGAAATCAGGATCAGTGCCATACCTTTGTTCATGTTACCTCCAGATGCGTCATTCTGAAAAACTCACTTTTTTTACATGACCAAACGCCTTCGGCGAATGATTCTTCGCCCCTACTGTTCAGCCACCGGAGTACGGGTCTTTTCATCCCCTGCACCCTCGGCTTTGTCGGTTTTGACACCAGCCTGTACCAGGTTCGAGAATTCATCGGAGAATTTCTTGCCTCGGATTTTGGACAGGCGTTTCTGCCTCTTCAGGCCCGGATCCATCCCTGAAATTTCCTTGGAAATCGTAGCTCTTCCCTTTTGCTCGGCTCTGGCCTGGCGCAACTCTTCAAGTTCTTTGCTGGTGGAATCATTGCTGATACCGGCGATGACACGGGCCATCTTCTCTTCCTCTTTAGCTGAGATCATTTCAGCCACTGCGTCAGCTTTCTCTTTTTTTACCTCATCCACCTCGCGGATCAGTTGCTGCAGATTGAGTTTATGGTCCTGGAGACTCTGCCTGTAGGACTCGATGGCTGATTCAAGGTCTGCCACACGGCGCTCTTTTTCTTCCAAAGTGGATTTGATGTCATTATAGTCCTGCATAAGAGTGAGATATTCTTCGCTTTCCGGCTCAGCAGACTTGGCTTCCTCAACAATGGCGGCCAGTTCTTCCCTGGCTTCATGAATCTCACCCGACAATTTCTTAAGTGTCTGCACATTCTTTTCGCGAAGCACTTCGATCTGGGTCACTGCATTGATGTATTCATCAATGCGTCTTTTCTTGTCCCTGATGACCTCATCGTAGCGCAGGCCGACCACTCCGGGCCTGTTGGAAAATTCATTGGTGAACTTGTTGAACTGCAAGGTCACTAAATAACCGAGAGCCCTGAAAAATTTACCGAGTGCTTCGAACATAAGGTCTCCTTTCAGGAGTGGGCTTGGGATCTTCCGCAAATGTATTATACATCAATGTGCGTTGATCCGTCCACGGGAATCAAACCACAGGTCTTCCGGATTTCCACTTCCGAATATATTGAGTCTTCGAACAGACCCCGCGGCGAGGCTGAGTTGATGATCTTAAGCGCAGTGGAAAAGCTGATCGAGCGCGCTGCTGAGTTTTGAATTACACATGCGGCTGTGCGGTGCCGAGTATTGATTTGTTTTCTGTTTTAATCTACATTGAAAAGGATCAATCTGTGAAATCAGGATTTCAAGATGCCTAAGATCGAACCATTTGAAAATTTTACAGATGAATATGATGCCTGGTTCTCAAAGAACCAGGATCTATACGATGCTGAGCTTAAAGCCGTTCGCATGCTCCTGCCTGCGGTTGGAAAAGGCTTGGAGGTCGGGGTTGGCTCTGGTAAATTTGCCTCTCCTCTGAAAATAGGCACTGGAGTGGAACCTTCTCAGCAGATGGCCAACCGATCCAGGGCTCTGGGAATCAATGTCATCTGCGGTGCAGCCGAACATTTACCGTTCTCGGATTCTGAATTCGATTACATTCTCATGGTAACAACGATTTGCTTTTTGGACGACATCTCTGCGGCCTTCAGTGAATCCCTGCGCGTGCTCAAGCCGGGCGGGTGCATTATCGTGGGATTCGTGGACAGTCAAAGCGAGCTGGGCAGGACCTATGAGGCAAACCGGGAAAGCAGCGAGTTCTACAGGTATGCCACTTTTTTCTGCAGTCAGGATGTAACAGGACACCTGGAGAGAGCGGGTTTCGCTGTTGATTCAGTGATTCAAGCGCTTGTTCCCGGCCGGCTCCCTTCTGATGTACTGCCGGGATCCGGTAAAGGGGCGTTTGTGGTTATCAGAGGGCTGAAGAGCGACCTGTGCATCTGATTCATTGTTCCACTCGCTCCAGCGAAATCCGCTTGAGCTCCAGATTCACCAAAAGCACCCGTACCGTGATCCGGTCCCCGGCTGCTACGATCTCCGAAGGATTCCTGACGAATCTCTTAGCCAGTTTCGAGATATGCACCAGGCCGTCCTGATGCACTCCGATATCCACAAAAGCCCCGAAACCAGTGACATTGGTCACCACTCCTTCAATGATCATGCCTTCCTTCAGGTCACTCAGGGAATTGATCTCGTCCGAGAAATCCACGCTGGTAAATTCGGACCTGGGATCAAGGCCCGGCTTCAGCAGTTCTGCCGCAATGTCGTTCAGGGTCTGCATACCGATTTCCTGAGTCACATACTTGTTCAGGTTCAGCAGGGGCGTAAGATCCCTGCCGATCAGATCCGGTGTCCGGCAGCCTAAGTCCTGAGCGATTTTTTCAACGAGCTGGTAGGTTTCCGGGTGAATCGCGGAATTGTCGAGCGGGTTGTCGCTGTCACGAATGCGCAGAAATCCAGCGCATTGCTCAAACGCCCTTGGGCCGAGCTTAGGGACTTTCAGGAGCTGTTTGCGGTTTTTGATCGGTCCGTTCTCAGACCTGAATCTGACAATGTTCAAGGCAACTGCCTGACCGATTCCCGAGACATAGGACAGGAGCTCAACAGAGGCTGTGTTCAGCTGAACGCCTACATGGTTGACACAGGATTCAACTGTCATGTCCAGCGAATGCTTCAGGCCCTTCTGATTTACATCGTGCTGATACTGGCCGACCCCAATCGAACGGGGATCGATCTTAACCAGTTCAGCCAGGGGATCCTGGAGCCTCCTGGCAATGCTCACCGCACCCCGGACCGTGACATCCAGGTCCGGAAACTCCATGCCGGCCTGTTCTGAAGCCGAATACACCGAGGCCCCGGCCTCGCTGACGACAACCGGCTGCACAGGCAGATCGTGGGTTCGGACCGTGTCGCGCACGAACTGGACGGTTTCTTTTGAAGCAGTGCCGTTACCAATGGCGATCAGCTCAACCGCATGCCTTTTGATTAGTTCCAGCAGGATTTTTTCAGCTTCGGCTTTCCTGTTGTGCGGTTCCAGCGGAAACACGGCCTGGTGGCATATAAAATCCCCCTGTGTACCGATCACAACCAGCTTGCATCCGGTCCTGAAGCCCGGATCAATCCCCAGAATCACTTTGCGGCCGGCCGGAGACGCCAGAAGCAGGTTTCTCAGGTTAACGGAGAAAACCCGGATCGCTTCCTGCTCCGCTTCCTCGAGTTTCAGGTTGAAAACCTCGTTTTCCACAGAGGGGAACAGCAGCCGCTTAAAGCTGTCC
>JAQTRI010000274.1 GCA_028711905.1 Candidatus Wallbacteria bacterium
GATCGGTCCTTCGACTGTGGGCGGTTATGAGCCATTCATTGTGCTGACCGGCGAAGTGACCGGCGACCCGCTCTTTCCTGGTGACACTGATGAAACCCCGATCTATCCCCCGGGTGACACGAACGAGGTTCCGACCGGCACGCTGGATACTGCTTACGGAGTGAGCATTGTCAAGTACGCAGCACCTGTGCCTGCTTATGGAGTTGCTGGAGTGAATCCTGGAATGACAGCTGGTTATATCGTGTATGTAGACGGCATGTCATGGCAGACAGACAACATGACTGCAGTGGCCATCACCACGCCGAACATGATGACCTTCCAGGGTTTCATCGACAATGGTATGCACCCGGCTCGCGGGTATATCTTTATCAATGCCGAGCAGTTCGGGACAGCGTTCATTCCAGGCACATACACGCTCAGCACTCAGGTGCTGGTTGATACAGGCCTGACAGAAGAGGTCGATGGTTATGAACAGCCGGTTATGGCTCCGGCACCGGACAGTGTGACCTTCCAGCTGGAATCCAGCCATCTGGCTTTCCCGGCAGAGTATCCGGCTCCGGTTCTGCAGACAGGGAATACCTACCCCCTCGTTCCAGAACCAAACATGACCATTTCCTGGAACGGGATCGCCGGACTGACCGGTAACTCGATACTGTTCTTCCTGAATAATACAGAGCTTCTTGCAGCGTGGCCATTTACCAGCGATCCGGGGATCACGGTGGCTAACATCAGCTCGCATATGCTGGGAATGCCGGGTGTATATGATCTCAGGCTGGAGATGATCTCAGGCGCCTATGTACTGCTTCCGCCGACAGATCTGGAAGATCCAATGGCAAATCCCAAGCTGACCTATTGGCTCGGCAACGGCACCAATCTGGTGGATGCGGTAACAGTTACTGAACCATAACTGCAATCTGACAAGGTTAAAAAAGCGGGGGAAACCCCGCTTTTTTTTTGATAGCCGTGCGAGTCCCGAAGGGACGAGCTACGGATATCAATAGCCGTGCGAGCGAAGCACTTGAGCTGCGCTCAAGTATAAGCAGCAGTAAACTTCGCTGCTGCTCAGTAACTGCTGCTAACGAGCTACGGATATCAATAGCCGTGCGAGTGAAGCACTTGAGCTGCGCTCAAGTATAAGCAGCAGTAAACTTCGCTGCTGCTCAGTAACTGCTGCTAACGAGCTACGGATATCAATAGCCGAACATTGTATCAGTAGAGACATGCCATGGCATGTCTTTACTTTTTCAAAGCGCTGCAAAGCTTTAAACAATCCTTAAGATTGCATGAAATCCTGTTTCCATCGCCATTCAAGGATTTGACCCTGGAAACAAGGAGGGACTTGCCAGCCTTGACCATGGATGCTGTCTTGGAAAGCCGGGCCATGTCTTCCCTGCCGGGATGAGTTGTGAGCTTGATTTCTATGGCCCACAGTTCGCTGCCGAAATCAAGCAGAAGGTCGACTTCATATTGATCGTTAGTCCTGAGATAGTAAGGTTCAAACATCACATCTGAAGCCGAAAGCGTTCCCAGAATTTGCTCGATCGCGAATCCTTCCCAGCTTGCGCCTACCCATGGCTGATCAAGAAGCAGCGGCAGGCTTTTAATGTTGAACTGAGAATGCAAAAGACCGCTGTCTCTCCAATAAACCTTCGGACTTTTGACGAGCCGTTTCCCGATGTTTGCATGAAAAGGCTGCAGTTTTCTGATCAGATATGATCCGGCGAGAAAATCAAGATAACTGTTGACGGTTTTATAGTTGATTCCCAGGCTCTGCCCCATTCTTGACGCGTTCCAGACCTGGCCGTGCGTTGCGGCCAGCATGCGCAGCATGCGCTTAGTCATTTGCGGTTTGGAGGGAAGGCCCCAGTTCGGGAGATCTCTTTGGGTAATAAGATCCAGATAATCTTTTTGCCATTGCGGGAAGCTGCTGTTTTTCAGCACTCCTCCGTCCGGAAAGCCACCGCAGAGCCACAGCATGTCAAGAGAAGCAGTGCTTCCAATCTCATCCGACAAAAAAGGTGTGAGTTCGACAATCGACAGGCGTCCGGTCAGAGATTCTGAAACATGTTCCATCAGGGAAGGCGATACTGAACCGAGCAGAAGGAACCTTCCGCATTTTTTCCGGTCCTTGTCGATCGCGCCGCGTAGTCTCTTGAAAATTTCGGGATAGGACTGGGCTTCGTCAAGAATGAGCAGTCCGCTTTTTTTAAGTTTGTCCCAGGTCAGGTCGAGTTTGAGCCGTTCCTGCTCCTGTTCGAGATCAAAGTAAGTGCCGCCAATTTGCACCGCCAGAGTGGTTTTCCCGCATTGCCTGGGGCCGACTATGGCAACAGCAGGATACTGGGTAAGTCTTTGTTTGATTAGTTTCTCTATGCTTCGACTCTTCATATTTACATTATAGGATTAAAATCCTGTTTTGTAAAGAAGTTGTAGGCTGGGAAAAGGTGAACTCCCAATAGCGATACCAAGAGACCGTTAAGGAGATTCCGTGTTACACTGTCTCGAATCTTACAGTGACTAAGGCCAAATCAGCAGCGCCCATGGCCTGCTGCAAAGTATCGCCGACTGTAATGACATTACCGGCCTTGCCGATGTTGGATTTGAGTGGATGCAGGATATCTCCCGGCTTGCAGTTGAGGTGGATGTCCACGACTCCGGGAATGGCGCGCCCCTCTTCCAGTCCGGTGATGGCTTTCACCCTGCCCGGGCCGGGCAGGAAAGCCCTTTCCACAGAAGCGCGATGAAATTTAGGCGTAAGATCCGGCTTTTCACCGAGAGCGATCTGCACTGCGGCTCCGGCAGCGTCAATGCCTGTAGAGAGCGGGAGCGTATGCGAGGACATGAATCCTCCGGACAGGCGGCCTGCCACCTCGCCGACAAAAGCGCCGTGCTCGTTGACCTTGATATCGCCTTTGGCGGCGCCATTTGTGATGCCGATGGCCCGGATAGCCTTGATCATGGCTTCCTTAGCCTGTTCGATCATGTGAGCCGGAAGCTGGGACGGCACATGGTGGCCGATCTCCACGAAGTATGGGGGGAAGCGGATTAAACGGTCTCCAATACAGAGAATATGAATGCGGCCTTTGTAGACAAGGCAGTCAATTGACAGTTCATCTCCAGGAATAAAGTCTTCGACCAAGATTTCCTGCTTGTTGAGAGACGCTTCCCAGGCTTCGGCAAATGCGCCTTCCATCTGATCAGGAGTGTCTACCTTGATCACCCCGCGGGCCCCCATGGCATCCTCCGGCTTGAGCACCACAGGATATCCGATGTAACCTGCAACGCTTTGCGCCTGTTTCAGAGAACTGACCTCATAAAATTGTGGTTGTGGCACATTGAATTCCAGGAGCCGATAGCGCATATTCTTCTTATTGACCGAAGTGTAGAGAGAATTAGCGTAGTTTATTCCGGGCAGGCCGAATTCATCGGTCAGGCGCGAGACAGTGTGAGACACATCAGTCCCCATTGTAAGTACAGCATCGATCTTTCTCTTTTTGTGAAGTTTGCGTGCAAGAGTGAGCATGCTTTCCATATCGCGGGAACTGACAATGTGGTGCTCGTCTGCGAAAGCAAAACCCGGGGCCTGGGGATTGATGTCTGTGGCGATTACATGGTGGCCCAGCGCCTTGGCAGCTTTGATGACGGGAATCTGAAACAAGCCTGCAGCAATGACCAGCACGGTTTTGCCGGGTTCAGCCTTAACAGTGCTGCAACAATGAGCATCGACCCTGACAGGGGTGGATGGATTTATCTCCACCCGCTTTTCTTCGATAAAGTGACTCCGATCAGTCATTTTCCTCAGTTCTGAAGCCGTTTCTCAATGACTTCGATGCGGTTTTTCAGTTTAGAAGGATCACTCTCAGGACGATCAATCAGGCATTTGAGAAGCATTTTCTCGAATTCCAGGGATTTTCTGATCGCCTCAGAGATGTCCGGGCAGTGCTTCATATCAATGACAACTGTCCGGATATTGACCTTATCAGGCATGATATGGTCGCGCACCTGTACTGATGAAGATGGCGTGATCTGGCCGCCGATCGATACCAGAAGGCCTCGTTTTTGGGCCATTCTGGTCAGTTCAATCACTTTGCTTTCCAGTTCAGGATCATCGACAGAAGTGCTGTATGACGAAGAAAGATCGGTTCTTCCGATCGTCACCTGATCGAGAAATGAACAATCAGGGGAATCCAGTATTTCGAAGCGGTTCTGATATCCGGTTCGACTTTCAATATTGATGGCCAGGAAACCAAACAGATCACGGAAATTGTCGCCAATTTCCTGGCGCAGGGCAGTTCTGAAGTTTTTCAAACCATATTCCGATTCGATCATAGGGGCGATCAGTCCTTTGATTCCGATGCGGAATAAAGTCTTGATGTCATTGCGTGCGTCACAGCCGCCGATCTTGACGATAATCGGCAGAATATCATTCAGCATGTCTGTGAAAAGTCTGATTTCCTCAAAACTGTTGGCTTCGGCCTCTGTGCCGAGCTTCAGTCCGCACGCCCCATGCTTGTCCTTAAGCTCTCTGGCGAATGCGATGATCTTATGGACCATGCTGCCCCTCCCTGGGATTCCGCTGCCGGACTAATGCATTGATCTGCCTTATCTCCGGGTGCCGGTCAAGATAAAAAATCGCCTGTTCCAGAGGAATATTGCTGCCATTATACAATTCCTGATGGAGGGTGTCCATCATTAAAAGGTCTTCAGGAGTGTCGACAGTCAGGCGAAGTTCAGGGCGGTTGCAGGGTGGAACAGCCGCCATGACTCCGATGTGGAATCGTTCCCTGACACCGGGTTCCAGCAGATAAAGAGTGACATGCTCTCTGTGGTGCATAAGGCAGGATTCGCGGTGAGCGCAATCCAAAGCCTGAAAAGACACCATGCCGACACCGACCCCCAGGGGGAGGCCCGAATGGTGAGAAATGTCGCAGCCGTCAGAGAGGTGCATGGCAATAAGGTCTGACAAGTGATTTTCACAGGTCAGGGGATTGTCGGAAGTGACGCGGACAACATGATCGAGTCCGTAATTCGAGCAAGCCTGATGGAATCTGTCAAGCACATCCATCTCATTCCCCCGGAATACAGCCACCTTTTGTCTCTCGCAGAATTCGACCAGTTCGTCATCTTTGCTGTCTGTAGTGGTGGCTACAATAATCCTATCGGCATTTTTAACGGACTTCATCCGTTCCAGAAGGTAATAAAGCATTGGCCTGCCAGCGAGAGGCAGTAAAACCTTGCCTGGAAGCCTTTCTGAATTCATACGGGCCTGCATGACAATGCCTACAATCGGACGGCTTTTTCCTGCAGATCTGCTCATGCGGTAAATCCGCCTGTCAGTTCCAGG
>JAQTRI010000275.1 GCA_028711905.1 Candidatus Wallbacteria bacterium
TCTGGAGAAGTCGTTCGTAGTTTTCAGGCTGACCGGGTTTTCCAGGAATCTGCGCAAGGAGATCACACGCAACGATAAGATTTTCTTTTACGACTTAGGCATCCGCAACATGGTCATCGGGAATTTCAACACCCTCAGCCGGCGCAACGATGCCGGAGCCCTGTGGGAGAATCTGCTGATCGTGGAAAGATTGAAAAAGCTTTCAGCCGCGAGAATCCGCGCCAGGGCATATTTTTGGAGAACTTACACCGGTGCCGAGCTTGACTATCTGGAAGAGCATAACGGTGAACTTCGCGGGTATGAATTCAAGTACGGCGCGAAAAGAGTGCGCTGCCCGGCCTCATGGAGCCAGGTGTACCCGGGCGCAAGCTGCGATCTGATCAATCGCGAGAATTACCTGGACTTCATCGGCTGACATGGCGAATTATGATGAGCAGGATGGGGTCATGAGTGTCAAGCAGATCGCTGAACTCGCAGGCATGACGCAGAAGAAATCAGGAAACTGAAGAACTGACCGTTAACTGCTTTTCAACATAGAACCGATGAATTCCGGCAACGAAACAACATGGACACCTTTTTTCAATGGATATGACTCTTTCACAGGTGAGACCACATAAGCTTCCTTGATTTCCAGCTGCTCCAGAGTATCCCAGAAGCCTCTGGCAACCTGCGGGGCGCTGTGAGCCTTGAATTCCACTGCCACATTTCGCTGACCACGCTGCAGGATCAAATCAATTTCAGCGCCATTGCTGGTCCGGTAAAACGATGCTTCCCATTCCGGCAGCTCTGACAGAATGTTTTCCATGGCAAAACCTTCCCAGGAGGAGCCGTAAACAGGATGCCCGAGCAAATCATTCTGTGAGCTGATACTGAGCAGGCTATGCAGCAGTCCGGAATCCCTGACATACAGCTTCGGAGATTTCACCAGCCTTTTTTTAAGATTAGCGGAATAAGGTTTCAGAAGCCTGAGCATGAAAGTGCGTTCCAGGAGTTCAGTGTAATTCTTGATGGTATGATAGTTTACGCCAAGTGACTCGCCAAGTTTTGACAGGTTCAGAAGCTGGCCATGCACATGACCACAAAACTTCCAGAATCGCTCCAGCACTGAGGGGGAGTATTTGAAACCAAGCAGCGGTATTTCGCGCTCAAAAAATGTGCGGATAAAATCTTCACGCCAGTTACAGCTGATTTCACTGCTCTTAGCCAGATAGCTCCTTGGATATCCTCCCTTAAGCCAGAGTTCACGCAGCGGCTCGGTTTTTCCGGTTGGCAATTCGCTCAGCAGGAAAGGTGTAAGCTCCGCGTAGCTGATCCTGCCTGCCAGTGTCTCGGAGCTTTGCCGGATCAAATCCCTCGACGCTGACCCGAGAATCAGGAATTGTCCATTGGTTCCGTTGGCATCGATCATGCTCCGGAGAACAGGAAATATCTCAGGTTTTCTCTGAATTTCATCCAGGCAGCAAAGCCGGCCTTTATTCAGGGTGAAAAAGGCTTCAGGATCAGTAAGTTTGGCAAGATCCGATGGTTTTTCCAGATCAAGGTAAACTGCATGTGGAAATTCCTGTGCAAGGCGATGGGCGAGTGTCGATTTTCCACATTGTCTGGGGCCAAGAATGGCTGCTGCTGGAAAATTCTCAAGCCTGGTTCTGATTTTTTCCGTTAAATTTCTATCGATGTAACCATGCATATTAGAAGTATAAGTACTAATTTGCATGATTGCAACTGATTTTTTGGGGGAGTTATGAAAAATTGGGTGTCGGTGTTGGACATTGGACAAGCGTTTTTGTGGCATCGGGTGGTTAAAAAAACAGATGAGTAATGTGTTTTTCATCTCTTTTTTTAAATAGGATTCAACTCGATTTCAAATGATTCTGCTAAATTTTGCAGGTGACTGGTCGTTATTTGCAACATTGCACATGTTTGTGAGAAAATATCTCAAAAAATAGCATTAAGTTATCAGATAAACTATAATTAATTAAACATAACAATAAAACAGTTGTTCATCATGATGATGGAAGAGGTGCCAGATGCTCATTGAATTCAGAGTCGGAAATTATCTCTCCTTCAAGGAACAAGTGTGTTTCAGCTTAGTTGCATCCAAATTGAAGCAACTACCGGAGAATGTTTTTTTAGCTTCGAGCAAATTGAAGCTTTTGAAAAGCAGCGCGATTTATGGCCCCAACGCTTCAGGAAAAACCAATCTTATCAAAGCAATGGAATTCATGAGAATGTATGTGTTGAATTCATCAAAAGAAACACAAGCAGGTGAACCGATTCCAGTAAGAAATTTCAGGTTATCAACTGAAACTGAGCATAAGCCAAGCTCCTTTGAAGTTACTTTTATTCATGAAAATGTACGATACAGATATGGATTTGAAGCTGACACTGAGAAAATTCATTCTGAGTGGCTGTATTCAGTACCCAATAAGAGGGAAATTAAATTGTTCAGCCGAGAGTCTACAAATTTTGAAATTACTGCACATTTCAAGGAAGCGAATGATTTGGTTAAGAAAAAGTTGGTACGTGAGAACGCTTTGCTGATTTCTGTAGCAGCTCAGTTCAATGGACTCGTTTCGATGAAAATCATTAATTGGTTCAAGGACAAGCTGAGATTTACATCCGGGTTAGCGGACAACACCATTTTTACTATGAAGTATTTTGAGCAGAATAAAGAAGAAATGGTGGATTTTTTAAAAATGGCAGACCTGTCAATCGATGATGTTTCTGTTGTCGAAAGCCAGGATTTTCCAGGAGTTTTCGACAAGTTCAAACCAGCTCCTGAATGGATTGAGAAACTGAAAGAAGAAATACTAAAAGTAAAAACATTTTATAAATTCAAGTCCTTCCATAAGAAATTTGATCAAAAAGGACAAGTTGTTTCTCATGAAACATTCGATTTCAATGAATCAGAATCTGATGGAACCAAGAAGTTATTTTTTACACTCGCTGGACCAATACTGGATACATTGAGAAATGGGCGTACATTGGTGATTGATGAATTAGATAGCCAGTTACACCCCCTGATTATTCTTGAGTTAGTAAAACTGTTTAATACTGTTAAAACCAATCCAACCAATGCCCAACTGGTTTTTGTGACAAACAACACGGGCATTCTGGATAGAAAATATCTCCGCAGAGATCAGATCTGGTTTTGCGAAAAAAAAGAATACGGTAATACTGATTTGTATTCATTGATTGAGTATCAGGTTCGTCACGATGCTTCCTATGGTAAAGATTATCTTTTGGGGAGATATGGCGGAATTCCTTTTCTTGGAGATTTCGGAAAATTGGTCAGGAGGGGGAATGGGAAACGATCAGATATTCCACAAGAAAAAAAAGGCTGAGTACTCGCGGAATGAAAACAGAAGAGGCAAACCACGAGGATACATTTTAATCGTTTGTGAAGGAGAAAAAACCGAACCGAATTATTTCAATGCATTCCAGAGCCATGAAGAAAAACGATCCGCAAAATGGATTCTGGAAGTTGAAGGACCGGGTTATAATTCCGACAGTCTGGTAAGGGAAGCCAAACGCCTGTTCAAGGATAAAGGATTAGATAAGAAGTCTGATGTTTGCTGGGTTGTTTTTGATAGAGACAATGTCCCCAAAGAAAATTTCAATCGGGCTTTTGCCCTGGCGGCACGATCTGACATTAGAACAGCTTTTTCCAATGAAGCTTTTGAACTATGGTATCTCCTGCATTTCAATTACTATGATACTGGGATGTCGCGCTCCCAATACTCAGATAAATTGTGTGAATTGCTTGAAGAAAAGTATTTTAAGAACAGCGACAAGATGTATGAAAAGTTGCTTCCCAGGCAGGGAGCAGCTATAAAAAACGCAAAAAAACTTATGGCATCCCGATGGGAAAAAGATGGACGCAAATCAAATGCTGAAAGCGATAATCCATCAACTTCAGTCCATCTATTGGTTGAAGAATTGAATAAAAAGTTAGAAAAGTGAGATTAAGGAGCGATCAATGCCTGTACCTGGTGTGCGCAAAACCGTTCAATCCCGCATGCTGATATATGTTCAGGAAATCGGCTGGAAAGTTGTTACACGAGCTGAATCTGAAACTAGACGGGGATTTGCGTCTGGTGATGCTTCTTCGGAAAACCGCGCACGCAACGCAACACCGTATTTTGCTTAAATTCTCTGTAAGTGCGATCTCTCCCTGATTCTTACCACATTCTCCCAATCGCATTCGAAAAGCCCGGTGTGATGAAGCGCCGGAATTACTCGTGCTCCACCATATCCGCGCTTATCCGACGGATTGCAGCCAGCAGCAGAGGAATTTTATCCCTGCAGGTGTTGAAGACAGCTTCCGGGTTCACATCCGAATAATGATGGGTCAGGATATCCCGCATACCCATGGCTTTTTTCCAGTCGACATCAGAATATTTTACAAGCAGCTCAGAATTTGTAACTTTATCCAGGTTTTTCAAGGATTCACCGATTACGATCAGCAGCATGCAGATTGAATCCAGCTTTTCGCGACCTTCAGGGGTGGATGTGAAATCATCAGAAGAAGGGACAGCAGAAAACCTGGTGAGTATTGTCCCGGCTGCTTTAGAGATCTGATTCAGAATGATTCCGGCCAGCGCATGGTCAGACATAAATCGCACCGCTGTCGATCCGCTGCTTCAGAAATTCATTCATGTCATCCCTGTATGCGACAAGATCCACAGGCATGTGAAATCTGCTCTCCAGCTCGGACTTGATGCCTGCCATGGTGAAAAGCTCGGGTTCCTTCAGCCGGATCACCACATCCACATCGCTCCTGTCATCGGCAGTGCCGCAGGCAAAAGACCCGAAAATCCCGATGGATAGAATGCCGTACTTGTCAGCGCACAGCCTTTTGTACTCCCTCAGAATCTCCAGTATCGCTTCTCTGCCCATCAACGCTCCCGCATCCACAGGATAAGTTTTCCCGGCAGTTTTGTCAAAAAACTGCTTCCGGCACTGCTGCCAGGCGATGCACTTGGATTTGGAGAGATTCATGCGCTGCATCATGTCACCCAGAATGGAATTCACAGGCAGCAGACTTTTTTAGAATAAATAAGTAAGACTTCCCCTTATCTACCCCAGGAGAAAATGCTTGCCCGATTCGAAGAGACTAAGAATACCGACTATTACGGCTGACCCTGTCTACTCCAGCAGCGACTTCCCTGTCATGGCCTCCGGTTGCTTCAAACCCAGAAGATCCAGAATTGCAGATGGTAATCTGAAATCCCAATGAAGTCGGAAAACAAAAATCCCAATCCTGCTGGAAAAGAAAAGTTCCTTTGGGGTAATCTCGCGAAAACCCCAAAGGAACAAACACAAAATGATCAACAGG
>JAQTRI010000276.1 GCA_028711905.1 Candidatus Wallbacteria bacterium
ATCAGGGATGTGGGATTTCGCATGCTTAACATCCTGGGACAGGCAGTTGATGTTGCTGCTGACAGTCAGGAAGCGCTCGATTTCCTGGAGGCAAAACAATACGATCTGATGATCACTGATGTCGGTATGCCCGGACTGAGCGGATGGGAACTGGCCCAGAAGATCCAGGGTCGTTATCAGGGAATGAAGGTGGCGATAGTAACCGGCTGGGAAGCTGCCATTACTGAAGAACAGAAACAGAATTCAAGTGTGGATTTCGTTCTTGGAAAACCTTTGCGGTTGAAAGATTTGACTGATTTGATCAATGAGGTTTTGAGAAATGGGAAATGAACTGATTTATTGATCGCATTTACTGCTCCTCACTCTCTGCCATTGCACTGTCATACCACTCGAAATACTTTTCCGTGTATTCCAGACCTGACTTCACCAGCCGGGCTTTTTCATTATCTGTGATCCGGAAATTAAAGGCATTGATTCCGCAAGTGCTGATGTATACAGTGCGCTGCCAGTCATCGGAATTCAAATGGCGCTGATTCTGGGTGTTAAGCATGGAAAGAATCATGTGCCAGGAAAAGTCCACGATATTGGTGATCTTATTGGCAACAGGCGCGATTCCATCGCGGAAGGCGGCGATCTCATCCCGCGTGTCCACACGGAACCCCAGAGTTTCGTTGTTATGTACCCATTCCAGCTCAGTTTTTTCGCCTCTCTGTCGCAAACCTTCATTGAAATCCTCGTAATATCTGGTAAGTTTGAACCCGTCACGGATATAGCGCTTGCGGTCAAAGATGCGTACCGGGTAATTGTCCAGCAGCCCGCCGTCCACCATGATGTCGCCTGATGCGTTATGGCGCGAAGCGAACAGAAAAGGCAGGCTGACAGAAATCCGGACAGCATCAGCTACGCGGAACATCGGGGTATGCTCGAATGAATAGACTTCAGCGAAGTGGGTTGAGAGATTAGCTCCAATCACGAACAAATCACGGAATTTCCTGGAGAGCTTCAATTCAGCAAAGGTGATGTTTCGATTCCCGGTTTTTTTCTCGACAAGCGTCCTGATCCAGTCATGTAATCTTTTGCCGCTGTACCAGCCATATCTGGTGACTAAGCGCAAGATGTCCTGCTCGCGGCGGCGGGAGCGGTCGCGCAAGGCTGCGAAGTCAGTCTCGAACATGGTAGAAATGATTTCTTCAGGACTGTATCCAAGGCATACCATCATGGCAGTCAGCGCTCCAGTGGAAGTGCCTGCGCAGCGCTTGATCCCTGACAGTATCCCGCGTTCATCAAGAGAAAATAAGGCCCCGGCGTAAGCTAAGCCACGAACTCCCTCGCCCTCGAAAACCAGGTTTTTGAAATTATAGTGCATAAACAACTCTTGCCCGAAATTCTACCTCATTTCAATATTCTGTCAAACAAAACCGGTCTGAGTTTGCCGGACAGGTGTATGGCTTCACAGGCTCAGTTTGCAGCAGACAGAAGTTTTCCCAGGTCGTGAGACAGGTTCTGCCGGAAAAAGTCAGTGTAGCTGAACCGGAAGCCGAGCGCTAAAGAAGCCTTGTGCACCATGTTCGCAGCCTCGACCATGTTCTTCGTGTAATGATACAGTGCCATGATGTTCCTCCAGAAATGTTGTTACCTGTAAGTTTAGCCAGAAGCGTGCCAAAATGGCGAAATGGCTCAATTGTGGGGATGACAGAGGTTCTGTGCAAAGAACAAAAGGCATATGTCATCAAAGATTGATGAGCAAAAATGGTAACGGGTGATGGGTGATGGGTAATGGGTTTCCTATCTCTTCACCAATAACCTATTACCGTTTACCAATTACCGAAAACAATCGTCACGGAATCAGATTCAAAATCTTCCCTGCCACATATATGACCTTGCGGGGTGTGCCGTTTTCAATATGCTTGGCTACAGTGGCTTCAGCCAGAGCGGCTTTCAAGGCTTCGGTCTCGGTTGCGTTCGGGCTGATCTTGATGCTTCCCCTCAGCTTGCCTTTGACCTGCACGCCGATCTCGATTTGGTCCTCCACCATGTAAGCCGGGTCGTACTTTGGCCAGGTCTGCTGCATCGGACTTCCTTCTCCGATAATGCGTTCCCACAGCTCACACGAGAAATGAGGCGCGAACGGGGCGATCAGGATCAGCATGTTTCGCGCAGTTGCCCTGCTGACCGGTTCATTTGTTGAAGACAGAAAATTGGTAAATTCCATGAATGCAGAAATGGCTGTATTGAACTTGAAGCCTTCCATGCGTTCAGTAACCCTGGCCACCAGCTGATGCCTGGATTTAAGAACAGAGGGGCCGTCCTCAATCCCGAAGGTATTGCTCTCCTGGAGATATGTGAGTATGTCCCAGGTTTTTGAGAGAAATCTGAAAATGCCGATAATACCGGAATCCGACCACTCACTGTCTGCTTCAGGCGGACCGATGAAAAGCTCGTACAGGCGTATCGAGTCAGTCCCGTACCTGGCAACCAGCTCATCGGGATTGACAACATTGCCTCTGGATTTGGACATGCGTTCCAATCGGCCGGACTTTTCTGAGACCTTGCAGACCATGCCCTGGTTGAAGAGGCGCTGGAAAGGCTCGTCAAAGCCTACCGCACCGATGTCATAGAGAAATTTGATGTAGAACCGTGCGTACAGAAGATGCAGCACCGCGTGTTCAATGCCGCCGACATACTGATCCACAGGATGCCATTTGTCAATCAGTTCCTTATTCGCTATACCGTCTTTGAAGTCCGGCGTGATGTAACGGAGAAAGTACCAGCAGGAACCGGCCCATTGAGGCATGGTGTTGGTTTCGCGTCTGGCGGGTCCACCGCAGGACGGGCACTTGACATTGACCCAGCTTTCGATTGCTGCCAGTGGTGATTCGCCGGTGCCTGTCGGTTCGTAGTTTTCGACATCAGGGAGCCTGACCGGCAGGTCACTCTCAGGCACGGGCACTTCTCCGCATTTGTCACACAGGACAATGGGAAAAGGTTCTCCCCAGTAACGCTGGCGGGAAAAAATCCAGTCTCTGAGCTTATAGTTGACCTGGAATTTTCCGAGACTCAATGTTTCCAGTTCTGATATGATCTTACTGCGGCCGGCAGCGCTGTCCATGCCGGAGTATTCGCCGCTGTTAATCATTTTTCCCTCATCGCAGAATGCACAGAGCAGTTTGCCTGATGCGTCCTTCTGAGCCCTGGAACTTTCGATCACTTCCACAACAGGCAGGCCGAATCTGGTCGCAAAAGCGAAATCTCTCTCGTCATGGGCCGGAACAGCCATGATTGCACCAGTGCCGTAGCCCATCATCACATAGTCGGCGATCCAGACCGGGATTTTTAAACCGTTAACAGGATTGACCGCATATGATCCGGTAAATACACCGGACTTATCCTTTTCCAGCGCTGATCTTTGAAGGTCGGATTTTTTTCGGGCTTCTGACTGATATTTTTCCACTGCAGTCTGATTGGCAGGCGTAGTAAACTCAGCAACAAGAGGATGTTCTGGTGCCAGCACCATGTATGTTGCGCCAAAAAGAGTATCAGGTCTGGTGGTGAAAATCAGCAGGTCATGCTCAGTCTGACTTTTGCCGGATATTACCCGGAAAGTGACTTCTGCTCCTTCACTTCTGCCGATCCAGTTGCGCTGCAGGAGCTTGACCTTTTCCGGCCAGTCCACCTTGTCTAAGTCAGCGATCAGCCGGTCTGCATATGCTGTGATTTTCAGCATCCACTGCATCATGTCGCGGCGCTCGACCTCAGAATCGCATCGTTCACAGCAACCGTTGACCACTTCTTCATTCGCCAGCCCGGTCTTGCACGATGGGCACCAGTTAATCGGAACCATCTTGCGGTAAGCAAGTCCTTTTTGGAACATCTGCAGGAAAATCCACTGGGTCCAGCGGTAATACTCCGGGTCTGTGGTGTTGATTTCCTTGCTCCAGTCGTACATTGAGCCCATTTCTTGCAACTGGCGTTTCATATTGGCGATATTTCTGCTGACATTAACAGAGGGGTGAACTTTCTTTTTGATGGCATCGTTTTCCGCCGGCAGGCCGAAGGCATCCCAGCCCATGGGGTGCAGCACATTAAAACCCTGGATCTTTTTATAGCGGCTGATGACATCAGAAAGCACATACCCGCGCCAGTGGCCGACATGCAGGCCAAGACCTGACGGATAAGGGAACATGTCAAGACAGTAGTACTTTCTGTCCGTTTTAGTTGTGTCGCAAAAATGATCGCTGTTGCTTTCCCAGCGTTCGCGCCATTTCTTCTCGTAATCAGCAGGTTTAAAGCGTTCGTGGTTCATGGCAGACCTCTTGTACGAATTGATAGCCCAATTGTACCTGTTTTGGGTGAAATTTCAATGGTTCATTAGACAATGGTTATAGATTATTCTGTGTAGGGGCTGGTCGCTGACCAGCCCGGGGCGGATTAAATCCGCCCCTATGCGTATTCGCATTTAAAAAAAGGCAGATCTTAGATCTGCCCGTGCAATGTCATTATTAAATTGATTAAATTAATTTCCTGTGCCGATGGCCTTTGCTTCAGTGCGGAAGCCGACTGAGTCAGCTTCGATATCCTTATTGCGCGCATAGTTTTCCGCCATGGTTCGGCCAAGGTGAGCAGCTTCGTCCTCAGCAATTTCCAGAGCTTCTTCTTCTGTTACACAGATGGTCTTGATCCTGATCTCAAGGCTTTCTAAAATTGTATCCGGTGCAGTTCGCTCGAAGATAACGACCTGCACGGCCGGAACAAAACCGATGAATGCCGCTTTTGTGCCTGACTGCGTAAGCGAGGGTTCGATGGTGAAATTATTAACGCTTTTGCTGATGACAGTGCCTGAGTCACTCATCAGGTTCACTTTATAGGATAAAAGAATATTTCCCTGAAACACTATGCCTGCGGATGTGGTATGCAGGCCTTCGACAGCCCGGCCGAAGATCGCAGGATTGATCTTGTCACAGTATGCCAGCAACGAACCTGTGAATTCATCGTTCTGCGTGGTGTACCCGTCATCGATCAGACCCTGCACATCATAGAAGTAAAGCTTATTGCAGGATGATTCCAGCGAGGTGATCCCGGTTTTATCGATGGCGCTGAGCAGATTGGAGATGATTGCCCTGTCGCGCTCTGAAGCTCTCATGTGTTCGACTTTAAGGAATTCTCCAGTACTGATCTGGAAGTCATAAATGCTCTGAAAAGGGATAGCGCGGGTGTCATTGCAGCCGGCTGCTGCACAACAGAAAGAAATGCTGAGGATCAGGGACAGGATCAGAAAAGGGCGATTGTAAATCATTGCAAACCTCTCATCAGGTTGAAATTCAACACTGCTC
>JAQTRI010000277.1 GCA_028711905.1 Candidatus Wallbacteria bacterium
GATCGAGGATACTGATGAAGCCAGGTCCACTACCGAATCAGAGCGCACTATCATCGAAGACCTCCACTGGTGCGGCATCGAATGGGAGGAGGGTCCTGACAGAGGTGGCCCTCACGGCCCGTACCGCCAGAGCGAGCGGCAGAGCCTGTACCGCAAAATGGCCCTGTCCTTAGTCGAGGCTGGGAAAGCCTATTACTGCTTCTGCACTGATGAAGAGCTGGAAAAAAAGCGTGAAGCGTCACTGGCTGCCGGAGGCTCTCCTCATTACGACGGCACATGCCGCCATCTGACGCAGGATGAAGCGAATCGTCGTATCGCCTCCGGTGAACAGGCGGCCATCCGCTTTCATGTGCCTGAACACGATATCCGCTTCCGCGACTTAGTGCGCGGTGACCTGTGCTTTGAATACGGTGTGGTAGGTGATTTCATCATCCTGCGCTCTTCAGGCATGCCGATCTATAATTTCGCCGTTGTAGTCGATGACATAGACATGCGCATCACCCACATCTTCCGCGGTGAAGAGCACCTGTCCAACACACCACGCCAGATCATGCTTTATGAGGCGTTCGGCATCCCGGTCCCGGAGTTCGGTCATTTGTCGATCCTGCTCGGAGAGGATCGTCAGAAGCTTTCCAAAAGGCACGGGGCTACTTCAGTGGCTGAACTGCGCAGGCAGGGCTTTCTCCCGGCAGCGATTCTGAACTACCTTTTCCTGCTCGGATGGGCTCCCGGTTCAGATGAGGAGTTTTTCACCCCATCTGCCATGCGTGAACGCTTCAGCACTGAAAAACTTACTTCCAATCCCCAGATTTTTGACTTGAAAAAACTGGAACATTTCAATCACCATTACCTGAATGAGATGGATGAAGAAGAACTTCTCTCATTGTGCCTGCCACACCTGCATGAAGCCTGGCCGCAAACCTCGGGCATGAACAAAGACTTTCTCAGACGATTGACGGCAGCCTGCAAAAGCGGCATGCGCGTTCTCTCTGATGTCGGGAAGCTGGCAGGGTACTACATCAACGATGATTACACTCCTGAAGAGGTGTGCACTGACCCGGATAAAATCGCTTCAGTGTTCAATGAATTCCTTTCCCGCATGGCCGGAATGCAGAATCCGGACAAGCAGGCTCTCAACAACCTGCTCAAGGAATGCGGAAAAGCCGCAAACCTTAAAGGACCGGACCTGTTCCACCCGCTGAGATACGCTCTTACCGGCAAAGAGGAAGGCCCCGGCGTGTACGACATCATCCTCTGCATCGGATTGGATCGGACCAGGTACAGAATCAACCGTTACATCGCTTATTGCAGGGAAAGGAAGAGCCATGACCATCAGGTTTAAAAACACGCTGAGTGGAGTCATCGAAGAATTCTCGCCCATCGCTTCAGGCGAAGCCCGCATGTACACATGCGGACCCACAGTTTATAACTATGCGCACATCGGCAATTTTCGCGCCTATGTTTTCGAGGACCTGCTGCGTCGCTTTCTCAAAGTCGCTGGATTTAAAGTCACTCAGGTCATGAACATCACAGACATTGATGACAAAACCATCCGCGACTCCAATGCCTGCGGAAAATCTCTGGCCGATTTCACCGAGTTTTACACCAGCGCATTTTTCGAAGACCTCACGGCTCTGAACATCGAACCGGCTGAGCACTATCCGCGGGCCACTGCTCACATACCTGAAATGATCGCGATGATCGAAAAACTGCGGGATGCCGGTCTGACATATGAAAAGGACGGTTCAACCTATTTCCGTATTTCATCTTTTCCAGCTTACGGCAGACTGTCCGGAGTCAGATTGGACCAGGTCAAATCAGGATTGCGCTATGACACGGACGAATATGAAAAAGACGATGTGCGCGACTTTGTTCTCTGGAAGGCTTGGCGCGAGGGGGAACCTTCCTGGGATTCGCCATTCGGCAAAGGCCGTCCGGGCTGGCACATTGAATGCTCTGCCATGAGCAGAAAGCTTCTGGGCCCGACCTTTGCCATTCACACCGGGGGAGTAGACAACATTTTTCCTCATCACGAAAACGAAATCGCCCAGTCAGAGTGCGCTAATGGCGTGCAGTTCGTCAAATACTGGCTGCACTGCGAACACCTCGTTGTTGACGGGAAAAAGATGTCCAAATCCGCCGGCAATTTTTACACCCTGCGGGATCTGATCAAAAAAGGCTATTCAGCCCCGGCTGTGCGCTGGCTGCTTTTGTCTGCCCACTACCGTTCCAAGCTGAATTTCACCATGGAGGGTTTGGACGGATGCGAGAAAGGCCTGAAAAAATTCCATGAATTCTGCCTGCGTCTGCGCGATCTCAAGCCCTCCGGAGCCGGCTGCGGCATGGACTTTCTTGCCATCCGCGATTCTTTTCTCCGGGCTCTGTCCGATGACCTGAACATTTCCGAAGCCTTGGCTGTATTCCACCAGTTCCTGCATGATGCCAATGAGGCCATGACATCCGGCACCATGTCTCTCACCGACAAGGAAAAAGCCCTTGAAAGCGTTGACTTTTTCGATGATGTGCTCGGCATCGCCGGAAACCGTGAAACAGAGGTTCCCGAACGCGTATTAAAACTGGCCGCCGACCGCTGGCTGGCCAAATCCGAGCGCCGCTTCCAGGACGCTGATCGCCTGCGGGGTGAGGTAGCGGCAGCAGGATTCCGCATCGATGACAGCAAGGAAGGCTACCGGGTGCTGCCACTATGAGATTGTTTCCTAAAATCATGCCGGGAGACTATTCCCCTCTGCTTCTTGCCTATGTCGGTGATGCCGTGTATGATCTCTTTTTCCGCATGCGCGCTCTGCAGGAAGAGCGTTATCAGGTCCGTGTCTGTCACACAAATGTCGTTGGCTTTGTCAATGCCAGAAAACAGTGTCAACTGCTGCGCCGGATCTCACCCCATCTGACACCTGAAGAACTCGAGATTATCCGCAGAGCCAGAAACAAGAAAATCCCGACCCACCCCAAAGGCTCGACCATGGCGGAATATCGTCAGGCCACAGCTTTAGAATGCCTGATTGGCCATTATTTCCTGCTGCAGGATTTCGACAATCTGGAGCGCATCTTTGGATTGATCATGGCCGAAGCTGAGCTTGACGCTAAAGAGGGAGACCATGAACCTGAAGAGTAAGCTTTACCCGGATTCGGATAAAGCCGGTTTCATGCTCATTGTTGCAGTTTTATTATTTTTCTTGATTGTCTCGGGCTGCAGCACACCAATACCGGTTCAGCCTGTCGTTACTGCCTATTCAGGCGAGGTCCTGATCACCACCTGCAGAAGTGTGGAAAATGGGTTCCCTGTTTCTCCGGCTCGAGAATTCACGGTCAATGACATAGTGTATACTACCGCCACCTGGCTCGGCCTGTCCGGAGATCATGTCACCACCGCGATTTTCATTGACCCGAAGGGCACAGTGCGCTTTCCGACTGAAGTGCCTCTGAAAAATGCCACTGGTTCAGCAACAACATGGTACTGGCTGAAGATTTCTGAAGACAACCCCGGGTGGGCTCACGGGAAATGGGAGGTTCGGGTATTTATCGATGGAATGCTCGCCGGTACTCGTGAAATACTTATTGATTAGTCCGATTGACTATCCGGCTTTAGAGTTTATTCTTCATCTGGTTCAAAAAAGATCGTACCACGCGTTCACTGTCAAACGGTTTGACAATGTAGTCGCACGCACCTGCTTTTAAGGACTCGGCAAGCTTATCCCGGTCATCAGCCCCGGTGATCATGATGATTCTTGCAGAAGGATCAAGAGACTTGATTTTTTTGACTGCTTCAATGCCGTTCATGTCAGGAAGTGTAATGTCCATAGTCACGATTTGAGGCGAGGCCGTCTGGTACAGTGCGATTCCCTCTTCGGCGCTTCCGGCAGTGATGGCTTCCAGGCCGAGCTTTTCGCAGATGCGCTTCAGAACAGACTTAACCAGTTCCAGATCATCGATAATCAGGACTTTTCTCTTCATACCACCCCCGGCAGGAGCATTCTATCACTGATCTCGAGGGTGTCAAATGGTATATCATCAATCCCAGCATGGGTTGGCCGGTTCCAGGTCGCCGGTGTCAATCCATTGGAGAGACTTATCGGCTGTCGATATCACTGCCAGAGTGAACTTCTTTCCGTTGTACAAAGCAGCAACAACAGCAGTGGCATCCTGAGAAAGATCATAACCCTTTTGCGGCAATCCGGTCAGAACTGTCGGATTCGTCACTGTTTTGCCTGATGCGCTGAAATCGGCAAGCACCAGATCCCGTGAATTCCCGAGAAACAGGAGCGTGGCAGCTGTAAGTTCAAGATCCGGCCGCCCCATGGTTTCATACCCGGTCTGATTGAGATAATCATTTGCGCCCTGCTGATCCTTAGGGTTGACGATATTGAAAGTGGCGGTATTTTTATAGTCGAACCCGCTGATCTTGTATCTGTTCTCAAACAGGATCAACGAATTCTCTGCAGTGTCCTCACCCCAGGACGGTTCGCAGATCGAGCCGTTGAAATCCTCGGCCACCCTGATGCTGGACCCTTCTGCGGAATTCAGAATCCACAACTGGTACTTATTGAATGCCTGCACGCACAAATATGCCATGTATTCACCGGTAACCGGCGAAAATGTCGGGCTGTGGCAAGGATATCTGTGGCAGGGATCAGTGACAACAATCGACTCTGTTGTGTTCAGCGCGTCCCCCCCTGACAGATCGAACTTCAGCCGCTTGATTTCAGAAGGGGCAGGCTGAGCACCCTCAAGATCGATCCAGTCAAAGCCGATTGAACAGAATTCCACTTCGTGTGACCCGCCGCGGGTATTGGAAACCGGGAGAATTTCCCTGGAAAGCGAGCTGGTAAGACGCACAGGACCGGCCGTTTTGTTCCAGGCATCGTCAACTGTCACAGCAAACAGGTCTTCGCTCCAGACCTCGATTGTGCGCTTAAAAGTCACTGTTTGACTGACATAGGGCACTTTGATGCTCTTACTGGTCGGAGCCTCGAAATATATGACTTTTTCAGCCTTGAGTGCTGATGTTATCCAGATAATAAGCAGTAACAACAAATCCAGTCTCATATCCCCTCTATCGGATAAATCCGCCGAAATCTCTATTCACTGCTGCACCCCGCCCTGCTCCTTTTCAAACTGCAGGAACCCCCGCCACAAAGACTCGTAAAAATCGCTGAAATCAAGGTCAATGTGTTGGATCATGATTTCTTTTTTCAGCTGCTGCCCGGTTGTGCCGGTTTCTTCCTGTCTGAGTGGCTGCTTTGCGACTTCAGCCCGGCGTTTGTCTTCTGTTTCACTGATTTTGCGC
>JAQTRI010000278.1 GCA_028711905.1 Candidatus Wallbacteria bacterium
GAAAGCTCTGACTTTTGAAACAGATTCCGTTGAGACACGCATGGCGTATGCTTCAGTCCTTGAAACTCAATGGAAAATTCAGCAGGCAGTTGGTGTTTTAGAAAAGATTACCGGGGAAAAGCCGCGTGAAGTCGCCGAAAAACTGGCGGACCTTTATTGCCGCAGCAGCGAACCGGAAAAGGCTCTGATTTATCTGGAGAAGATCGGCAACCGTCTTGACTCCGGCCGTATTTATCTTGAACTTGGGGATTTTACTCAGGCTGAGGAAAACTTCACCCGCGCCCTGGAAAGCGCCGGCAAGCGTCAGGCAGAGTATTTTCTGTCCCTGCTCAGTTACCGGCGCGGTCAGTTTGACCGTGCCGAGGAATGGCTTCAGCGCGCTGAGCAATCCGGGACAGATAAAGGAAGTGAAGAACTCGGCGGTCTGATCGCTTTTGCCCTTTCGCAGTTCGACCGCGCATTAGAGCGTTTCCGAAGGTTACAGGTCAGCACTGGAGAGCCAAAGTATGCTCTTCATCTGGGAAAATGCTATTTCGAAAGGCACGATTACCCGAATGCGGTTATTGAATTTGAACGCTATCTCAAGTTTGCCCCGCATGATATTGAAGCTGGAAAGTTTCTGATCAAGTCTCTTCTGGCCAGCGGTAATCTCGGGTCAGCTCAGAAAATCATCCGGGATTTCAAGGCTGAGGACAGGGATTCTGCGGTCTGTATGCTGGAAGCCGAGATATATCAGATCCGGGGAGAATTTTCCAAAGCTAAGGAAGTACTCCGCGATGCGGTCAAGCTGGACCCGGCTGATACTGAAGCCAGGACCCGGCTTGGAGATGTGTATACAGCCACCGGCAGATTTCCTGAAGCTATCAATGAGTACAGGCTGGTGCTGGAAAAAAATCACAATCCTGAAGTGCTGTTCAAGTCAGGCGTTGCTTTTTTCCGCAACGGTGATTTTGAAGATGCTTTGTTCGCGTTCAAAAAACTGCGTGACACCTCCGGCATGGCTGAAGTCCGGCTTTATTTAGCCAGGCTGTACCGTGAAAAGGAACGCTTTGACGAAGCATTTGCCGAGCTTGACGAATTAAGAAACAGGCACGAGGTTTCTGAAGAGTGCATCAATTATGAGCTGGCGCGCATATTCCTGAAACAGGGTGACAGGGAAAAAGCCGCACAATTTTTCACTCTCTGCGCCGGGCGTAACCCTAATTATGAACGCGTCAATTATTATCTGGGTGAGATCAGGCTGCAGAATGGTCAGGCTGATGAGGCGATCCAGTCTTTCGAAGCGCAGCTGAGGATCTCGCCCTCGGATCTTTCCTCCATGCTGGCCTTGGGAAAATTGTATTTTGAGCGCAAGAGATATGATTCGGCGCAAGTACTGCTCAAGAAAACCATTGACACCTATCCTGAGGAAGCCGAAGCATATTACTGGCTGGCAAAGATCTTCTGGCTTCAGAATATGCTGGATGCCGCGACCAGACACATGGAAAAGGCTATTCAATATAATCCTCGATTCGGTGTTGCCTTTCACGATATCGGCAGGATTCTGATGGAACGGGAAAGAATCGATGAGGCCATAACTTATCTGGAAAAGGCCACCTATCTTGACGACAAATCAGCCGGTCTCAGAATCGCCCTGGGTAATGCGTATGAGAAGGCCCATATGCTCAACGAAGCAGTGGCTCAGTTTGAAAAAGGGCGGAGCCTCGATCAGAATGATCCGGAACCTCATTATCGGATGGGAAGCATTTTTCAGAAGCAGGGCAAGCAGGAACGCGCGTTTGAATGTTTCCAGAAGGTCCTGGAGTTGAATCCGGATTTCTGTGATACCAGGTACCGCATCGCTCTGATGGAAAAAAGCATGGGTCGCAGCACCGAGGCCAAGAAAAGCCTGGAACTATACCTTGTCGAAAATGAAGAGGACATCAACGCTATTTTCGAACTGGGGACCATTTGTTTTCAGGAGCGGAATTTTGAAGAGGCTCTCAGGCTTTTGGAAATGGTTGTTCTCAATGATCCCAAAAAGGCGGAAGCCTATTTTTATCTCGGCCTGATTTACAGGGATCGGAAGCTTATCGATGACAGCAACAGATTGCTGCAGAAAGCCGTTGAGATCAACCCCGGATTCGTGGAGGCTCATTTTGAGCTTGGCCGCAATCAGATTCTTAAAAGCGATCTCAAAGCGGCTCTCCCCTCCCTTGAAAGAGCCGTGCATCTGAGGCTCAACAATCAGGAATACCTGAAGGAACTCGGAGGCGTGTATCTTGTGCTTGACCGGATTAAAGACGCTGAAGAGATTTACAACAAGCTTATCTATCTCGACAGCCAGTCTTTTGAGGGATACTTTAATCTGGGTTTGATCGAACTGAAGCGCAAAGCTCCTGACGCTGCGCTGGATTTTTTCCGCAAAGCCCGGGAACTCAAGGAAAAAGACCCATCACTACTTCTGGCTATGGGTAAAGCATATTGG
This sequence comes from Candidatus Wallbacteria bacterium, assembly GCA_028711905.1. Lineage (GTDB taxonomy): Bacteria > Muiribacteriota > JAQTZZ01 > JAQTZZ01 > JAQTZZ01 > JAQTRI01. Next base: position 2,468 of record JAQTRI010000278.1, read on the forward strand.
CAGGTGAAGGATTTTGAACATGCTGTGGAGATCCTGAGCCGGATGAAGGAGTATTTCCCGCAGGAAGTTGAAGCCTACAAGTATCTGGCTGAAGTGTACTATCAACGAGACATGATTTCTGAAACTGTGTCTGAGATCAGAAAAGCCATGGAGATATCCCAGGATCCGGACTTGAAGATCAAGCTGGCGCGCTGTTATGCCAGAATCGGCAAGCTTGAAGACGCTCTACCCCTTTTACACGAAGCCCTGGCCAGTGCTCCGGATCATGTTGAGGCTATGGAAATTGTTGGAAATATTTATCTGAGACAGAATAATTTCCAGGAAGCATTGCGCTATTTCCAGAAACTTACTGCGGTCAAGGAAGACCCTGAACTTTTGCGTAAGGCCGCCGAATGCTATGAGGGGCTTAACGAGAGCGAAAAAGCCCGCCAGATTTACATGCGCCTGTCTGAAGCCAAGCCCCGCGACTACCGGATCCACCTTGCGCTCGGAAAGCTGTTTCTTCGCGAACGCATGAATGACAATGCGATCGTGGTGCTTGAAAAGTGCCGCAAGATCGAACCGCATAAGGCTGAGCCTTACATCCTTCTTGGAGATCTTTATGTCGGAAAAGGCATGATGGAAGAAGCCATCTCCTATTATAAAAAAGCTATTGAAGTTGAGCCGGTCAATCTCAAAGCCAGGTTGAGCCTGGCACGCATTTACAAGGATAAAAAGTTATATGACAGGGCTGTAGCGGCATACAAGGAGATCATGAGGGAAAATCCCCAGGATGCTGAGGCACATTTTATGCTGGCCCAGATATACCTTGATAAGGAATTGTATGACTATGCTCTGGAAGAGTTACACAAAGTTGTGGCTGTTCAGCCGGGCAAAGCTGAACCGTACTTTCTACTGGCGGATATATATAAGGAGCTGTCGAGAATTGAAGAGGCCATGACCATGCTGGGGGAAGGCCTGAAGAGAGACAGTTCCAATGTTGAGGCTCATTTCAGTCTGGGCACGATGTATTTTAAAAAATTCATGTTTGACGATGCGATTTCTGAATTCAGCAAGATTGTGGCTCTGGATGAAAACAATGTTAATGCCCATTTTTATCTTGGTAAAGCTTACAGGGAGAAAGGCATGATCGATCAGGCTGTCGCTGAGTTCATCTTAGTGGCAAGCTTGGCCCCAGTTGAGAGTGAAATCGCCAAGGAAGCCCATGAAATGCTGAAACCCAGAAAGTTGAACGCCACTTTCTGGAAGGATTTCGAGGTCGAGACATAAACCGCTGCCTGAACAGTGAATAGAGGCCGGAAGTTGTGAAAGAAATCCGATTACTTTCTCTAATTTACCGTGGCGGGACAGTGGCCTCGAGAACTCTTGGGAATATTCTATATCTGCTTCTCCCATCATTGAGAAAAATTCCGCTCAAGAATCTGGATGTGCTTTTTCCCCAGATGCCGCTGGAAGGCAAGCTGCGGATTGTGGAGTCCTATTTTCGTCAGCAGTGCCAGCAAATATGGGAACTGATCTTTGTTTATTGCTTCCCGAAACTGATCAAAGAGTTGATTGAAGATGATTCGGCGCATAATGTGATCGATGAATTGCTGGAAAAACACAGGACAGTTCTTACTCTGAGCCTGCACTTTGGTAACTGGGAGCTTCTTGGGGCGGAACTCGTCGCTTCGGGCTATAAACTTTCTTCGGTTTTTCTCAAACCCCGTTCAAGTTTTGTCGGCAGGCTTTTTTTTAAGTTCAGGAACAAGGCCGGGATCAACCTGGTTGAGCACAATGAGATTATCAGGCTGGCCCGTGTCGTTCGTGGAGGAGGGCTGCTGGCTCTTATCGCTGATCACGATGGGGGAGCTGACGGTGCCAGGATGAACTGGAACGGCACGGAAGTTTCTTTTCCTTCCGGACCGGCGAGACTGGCTTCCCGCTTCGACCTGCCGGTGGTTGGTCTTAGCATGGAAAGAGCGTCCCGCGGGTTGCATCGTGTCAGGGCCAAAGTTCTTTATTTACCGGGGGAAAAAGCCGTTTCGCCGGATTCAATGACTAAGACATTTCTTGATTTTATCGATGGAGAAGTGCGCAGAAAGCCTTCCCAGTGGCTGCTCCTTTATGACAGGTTCAAGAAAAGGACCTATGATCGCAGTGAAACAAATGAGTTTCTCTGAATTGAATTTACGCGACATTCCTTGTTCGAGGCGGTTTTTCAAAGTTATCTCAACTGTGACCGCTAACCTGCTCGACATGGCCTACTTGATTTTTCTTTTCCTGATGAGCCCTTTTCTGGTTTTGTTGATCAGGAGAAAGTCTCTGTGGACAAAACAAAACATTCTCAGCTGGCTGGGTTTGGCAAAAACTCCGGAAATGGTTTCTCCGGTTTTGTTTCATGCCGTATCTTTTGGCGAATTCCGGAATATCTCTTTTATTGTTGAGCGTTTGAATAAACCGTGTGTAGTGCTGACTCCGGATCAGGAACTGCTGGAATATCTGATGAAAAACTGGGTCAACCGGGAGCGGGCGGTCATGCTTGCCCCATTGGATTTTTCTTTTGCGGTCAGAAGGATCCTGCGGAAAATCCATCCGGCCCTGATTGTGATCTCTGAGGTTGACGCCTGGCCAAATTTTCTTTCTGAGGCCGCAGGTTCTGGAGTCCCGTTGTACTTTGTCAATGTGAGGCTTTCTCCCGGGAACAGTATTCTGTTCCGCCTGTTCCCACTTTACCGCATGCTGCTGAACAGGGCAGGCGTTTACGCCAAGGATCAAAAAAACCGAGCGCTTTTAAAAAAATCCGGAATCGCATGCCGGGGAGTGGTTAATTTCAAGCTGTTGAGCAAAACCG
>JAQTRI010000279.1:0-2238 GCA_028711905.1 Candidatus Wallbacteria bacterium
CAGACCAAGGACGGAGGCTGTGGTTTGCAAAGTCTTTTGCGCAAGCGGAGCAGGGATATTACCGGTATCATGAACGGTATTGACGAAAGCCTCTGGAATCCGCAGGATGATCCATTAATCTTCGGCGGATTCAATTCGTGCAACCAGAGGGGCAAAAAAAAGAACCGTCAGGAATTGCTGGCTATGCTTGGCATTGAAGAAACCGGCCAGATAGTGGCTTCCATTATCAGTAGAATGACTGAGCAGAAAGGGCTGGAACTTGTCAGGGAAGTGCTGGATGACCTTCTGGGTCTTCACCTGAGTCTGATTGTTCTGGGAGTAGGGAACCCGGAAGAGGAAAGCTTGATGCTTCAGGCTATGGAGCAACGGAGGGGTCGCCTGTGTGTGAAAATTGAGTTTAATGAACAACTGGCGCACAGAATTGTGGCCGGTTCTGATATCACTCTGATTCCGTCCAAGTATGAACCATCCAGCCTGAATCAGCTGTACAGCCTGCATTACGGAACTATTCCAGTAGTCAGAAACACCGGGGGACTGATTGACGCCATTATGGACTTCAACCCATCTGACGGAAGCGGGAATGGTTTCATTTTTGATGAATATAATTCAAGCTCACTGCTGCGGGCTGTCAAACGCGCCTGCGAGGTACACAGTTCTCCCAAAATGTGGAAAAAACTGGTTAACAACGCCATGGAAGCGGATTTTTCCTGGAAAAAGTCCGCTTCGTTATACAAAAATCTGTATTCAGAGTGCAGAAACATCTATCAAGATCAGCAAGAGGGGTGATTGATCGTGAATTTCAGATGCAGGTATGTAGTTTTGAGAGAAACGCAGTTTAACCTGGTTTTTTCATTTCTGGCAATGGTTTTGATCCTTGTGGTGATCACGCTTTCCAATCTGTTCATGTTTTCGATCTACATGCGCAACTTTGTACTGGATGAAATCGAGGGAAAGCATCTTGACCTGATCATCAGAGCAGCCATTGGTGCTTTTCAGGGCCGGCTGGTTCTGCTGATTGTCGTGGAAACTGCAATTCTTCTCATACTTGGCATAGTGATATCCCACAGGATAGCCGGGCCGGTGTTCAAGATCGGACGGGTGCTGTCGGATTATGCCGGCGGCAGGTTTGAAGAGCGGGTTGTGCTGCGCAGAGCCGACCTGCTTTACGAATTGGCCCGGTCTTTTAACGAATGCTTCGATACCTTGCGGCAGCGTATTAGAATCATAAAAAACAAGGCAAGTGTTCTTCCGGATTCAGAGGCTAAGAAAGACTTAGTCGGCGAACTTGATTTCTTTCATCTGCCGTATTCCGGTGACCCGGAGGATTGATGCCTGTTGTGGGCATTACAGGCAGAGCCGGGTCTGGTAAAAGCACAGTTTCCAGGATTCTGCGTTCTTCCGGTTATATTGTTATCGATGTGGATCGCGTTGGGCACATTGCTTTGCGCGATCATTCGGTTAAAGACCGTATTCGTGGATTGTTCGGAGATTCCGTTTTTGACGAAAGCGGAAAAATTGACAGATCAGTCTTGGGCGGAATGGTGTTCGGGAATCCGGGTAAAATGGCCGGCTTGAACGGCATAGTCTGGCCCTGCATGAAGCAAAGGCTTGTTCTTATGGTACGCGCGGCCTGTGAAAAGAGCAATGGGAAACCGGTGTTTGTGGACGCTGCAGTGCTGTTTCAGGCAGGATTCAGCGAGGTGTGCGATAAGGTCGTCAAAATTGAGGCGGATGATGAAATCCGTGCCGGCCGGCTTGCGGAAAGATCAGGACCGGAAAAGGCCGCTAAAATAATGGAATCGCAGAAAGACATGGAAAACGGGATTAGCGCATGCGATTTCATAATTGGCAACAATGGTTCGATTGAGGATTTGAGGACGGAAGTGGGCAGGGTGGCGTGTGAGGTAACTGGTAAACGGTAATGGGTAATTAGTGAATAATGAACAGTAAAGAGTGGAAGACCCGCCAGGTCACGCCTCCGGCTCCAGTCTCCCGTTCCTGACCAGATAATTAACCACATAATCATGCACCGCATCCGGCAGAGCTGTGAACGGCTCGCTGTACCCGGCTTTTCTCAGGTTTTCCACTGATGCTGATGTGTAATACTGATATTTGTCGCGAAGCTCATTGGGCATATCGATATAATCGATGAGTTCCGGCTTTCCCAGGGCCTTGAATATGGGGGACACCAGTTCGTTCCATGTATGCGGGAGGCCTGTGCCGATATTGAAAAGTCCG
>JAQTRI010000279.1:2248-5295 GCA_028711905.1 Candidatus Wallbacteria bacterium
TGGCCCGTACAGCGTCTTTAACATAGATAAAATCGCGTTTTTGCCCGCCGTCCTGGTATTCAGGCCTGTATGACTTGAACAGGCTGACTCTGCCTGTGTGCAGGATCTGCTCATATGCCTTTATCACTACACTGCGCATGTCGGATTTGTGGTATTCATTGGGACCGAAGACATTGAAGTATTTCAGTCCTGCGATGCGGTCCAGAAAGCCGTTACGCATGGCCCAGCAGTCGAACAGGTGCTTGGAGTAACCGTAAGGGTTCAGAGGTCGCAGGAGAGGGATGACCTCTCTGTTATCCTTGAAACCCTTAGCTCCGTCCCCATAGGTAGCAGCACTGGAGGCGTAGACAAAGCGCGCGCCGTTTTCCAGGGACCAGGAGCAGAGTTTTTTGCTGTATTCGAAGTTGTTTCTGACCAGAAACGAAGCGTCCATCTCTGTAGTTGAGCTGCACGCGCCAAGGTGAAAAACCGTTTCCGTGAGATTGGAAAGCGGGGATCTGCGGATCTCTTCCAGAAAATCATCCTTTTCAAAATAGTCCTTGATGCGCAGAGGGGCAAGATTTTTGAACTTGTCGCCAGTGGCAAGATGATCGACTGCAATAATCTCCTCAATACCCAGATTGTTGAGAGCCCAGATCAGGGCGCTGCCGATGAAACCGGCTCCGCCTGTAACAATGATACATTTTTTCATGGTTCGATCCTCCCGCATCGGAGATTGTGCATAAAATCCGCTTCTCTCCTCTATGGAATTATAACATTTTGCAGGATTTTGCGTACATCATTCATTGCCGCTTGTCCGCTTCTACTCTTTACCGTCCACCTATCACCCCCCTACATATCCGCTTTTGCCTATTTCCCGGATCAGGGTTAGAATCATGGGCATGGCAGAAGAAAAATCTATTGCATTAGTCATGCATAATCACCAGCCTGTGGGAAATTTCCCGGAAGTGTTTGAGGAAAATTTCCGTTCCGCATATCGGCCATTCATTGACATACTGGAACAGTTTCCAAGAATCAAATGTCATCTCCACTACTCCGGGCCGCTTTTGGAGTTTCTCGTCCGTGAGCACCCGGAGTTCGTAAAAAAGCTGGCGGCTTTAGCACAGCGTGACCAGGTGCGGTTCCTGGGAGGCGGGTTTTATGAGCCGATCCTGCCGCTGATTCCGGAGCAGGACCGGGTCGGACAGATACGAAAAATGAACGATGAACTGGGCAATCTTTTCGGAGTCAGGCCGCGCGGCGCATGGCTGACCGAGCGGGTCTGGGAGGACTGCCTGATCGAGAGTTTCTCCGAATGCGGTATTGAATACACTTTAGTGGATGAAGAGCACCTGCGCCTGGCAGGGGCCAAAACCGGCAGAAGCAGCTTTATCACTGATTTTCACGGGCTGCCCTTCAGGGTGTTCTCCATTGATTATGCCACCAGACACTCTGTTCCCTGGGGTAAACCTGAAGAGGTGATGGAATATCTTTTGCACAGGCCGGACAGGGGAGTGACGGTTATCGCTGATGATGGAGAGAAACTGGGGTCCTGGCCGGGGAGTTACGCGCATGTATATGAGCAGGGGTGGCTGAAAGAATTTTTCCAGGGTATTCTGCGTTCTGGAATCAGGACTGTCTTTTTAGAAGATGCCATGGAAGAAGTTCCGCCGGAGAAGGTCTTTCTGCCGCCGTCCGGATATGAGGCTTTGAATGTCTGGGCCATGAGCAATTCTGACCGCTGGAAGTTCGAGTACTGGCGGGAATCACTCAAGGACAATGATCTGCAGGGTCTGCTTGCTAAGGGATATTTCCGCAATTTTCTCGTCAAGTATCCTGAGAGCGGGCAGCTTTTCAAGCGGATGGAGCAGGTGTCGGCTTTGGCGCGGTCTGACCGGGCTAAGGATCATGTGTGGGCTGCCCAGTGCAATTGCGTTTACTGGCACGGATTGTTCGGAGGCATTTATCTGCCGTTTCTCAGGCAGGAGGCATACAGCAACCTGATTAAGGCCCAGAAGGAATGCGCTCTCTCTTTCCCGCATTCTGAGACGCGGGATCTTAATCAGGACGGCATTAACGAGACATTTGTTTTCGATGGCAGGCAGAATCTGTTTTTCACGCATAAAGGAGGGGCAGTCTATGAATGGGACCTGCTGGACCCCCCGATTAATCTATGTGACACTATGGCCAGAAGGCCGGAAATCTATCACAGGGATCTTGACATGCGCGGCAGGGAAAAGATCGGGTATGACATCTTGCCGAGGCACATGTTTCTGGATAGATTCCTGGGTCCTGACACTGTTTTTCAGCAGTTCGAAAAAGGACAAACAGGAGAGCAGGGAGACTTTGCTGATGGGTTGTTTCAGTTGAAATCCGGAGATAATCACGAACTGGAGTTCAGCAGGGAAGGCAGAGTGATCAGTGGAGCGGGTATTCACCGTGTGAGGCTTTCCAAAAAAATTACGATTCAGGAAAACCAGTTGATGCTGAACCTGACTATTGCGAACCATAGCGGTCGCGATCTGGAATGCTGGTATGGACTGGAACTTAATGTCTCTTTTACCGACAGCACCTGTGCAAGTGAAATGCGCACTGGCGCATCCTTGTTCAGACTGCCCGGGCAAAAGGTGTCCATGGTTTTTCACTGCCCTGAATCCGGTGACTGCTGGGGATTTCCCGTATGCACGATCAACCGCACTCATCATATTTTTGAAGAAATCCGGCAGGGATATTGTCTTCTCTGGCACACAAGGCTTAGTTTAAAGCCTGACGAGGTGTGGCAGGCGGATTTTGCGCTCAGGAGGGATGCATGAGAAAACCGGTGGTGGCAGGCAGGTTCTATCCGCAGGATCGTCAGGAACTGGCAAATGCAGTTGATATAATGCTCAGCGGAAAAGCCGTTAAAAGAGGCGCCTGGGGGATTATTTCTCCCCATGCCGGCTATGTTTTTTCCGGCAATTGCGCAGGTCTGGCGGTACAGGCTTTGCCTGAAGAAGCGCCGGACACTGTGGTGCTGCTCGGTCCGAACCATACGGGTGCGGGACAGCCGATATCGGTATCCGATGAAT
>JAQTRI010000280.1 GCA_028711905.1 Candidatus Wallbacteria bacterium
AAGTGATGGACGCCATGGTCTGGAAGCATTTTCCGGCATCAGGCGGAAAACCGCCGTGGGACTTTAACGGGAAAATCACCAGCACTGCCTTCTGGAACGAGGAGTTCCCCTGTGCCTGCCCTGAAGGCGGGGAATACCATGTTGACCTTTCCAGACCGTACCATCCGTTGAGTGAGGATTCTCCGCATTATTACGAGGTGATCGCAGCCCCGATCCATTACTGTTCCCGTCACGGCGCTTTCGCCGTTTCACCCTCGTTCACAGGGGAGGTGTTCAATCCATATGTCGACAGTTCCGGAAGCGTCAAACTCAGGCTGCTGATCCTGTTCTGGCTGTCGCTGGCCAGTGCGGCTGTTGTCACTATGGCCGGATATAATCTGTGGGTGCTGGGGAAAGTGTTCCTGGGCAGGGCGTCTTGAAGTTCAGTGGCTTTAATCTGGTTTTTCCGGCATGATCTAAACAAGGCATTTAAGCGCGGTCAGCACCTTCAAGTCTTCGATATCCTTGGGCCGCCCGGCGGCTTTTTTCATGCTGATGAGATCGTCCAATGAGGCAAAACGGACTTCAACCGAGCCAAATCTGTCATTAACGCTGTTTTTCCAGACTTCCGAGAAATCGGCTCCTTTCACGAAAGGATGGATGTCCGTTTCCACCAGATACTGGCGGATCAGAACCTTCTTTGCCAGCAGATCCTGCTCGCTTACATCTGTCAGATCATAGCCGAAGTCGACCAGCGCCATTCTGCACATCTTAGCGTTTTCGGGGGTGGGTTCAATGAAAATATCGATGTCCAGGGTGGCCCGTGAATAGCCGTGAACCGGGAAGGCGTATGCCCCGATCACCACGAAACGGACATCATGATCTTTTAGTGATTTCAAAAGGCTTTCTGTGTCCATTACGCACCATTATCTCCAGCATTTTGGAGGAGTTTTCGCGCAGCATACGAAAACGCTCTTCAGTAGTGAGGGAGCGCTGGTAGGCAAGCTCGAATTCGAGTTCCTTTCCCGGATCAGGCGCATCAAGTTTGAGAATCATGCATTTATTATACACAATTGCATCATGAATCGTTATTATTTTTCCCTGTGTGATTGGGCAGGTGACCAGCGGCTGTGCTGCCACCTGCAGGGAACAAAGATAATGCATTGTGAAAACTATCAGATAGCGTTTGTTTGATAAATTTCATACAAAACTAAACTGCAACTTTAGAATTGTCAGGAATGCGATTTTTTTCCACCTTGAACACCATCACCATGGTGCACAGTTTGATCAGCGCCAGCAGGCCGAATGTCCCGGAAAACCCAAGCAAAGTCAAGGGAAGAATCCCTCCGCACAGGGCCGCCACACACCCGCCGCCAAGATCGGCGGCATAAAGAAAACCTGCGCTGTTCAGGCTGCCGGACCTGGCCTGTTCCCCCGCCCGCAGCAGGTTTCCTGATGTAATGAATCCTGCGCCAAGCAGTATGCCGGATAAGAGCAGCGGCAGGAGCAGGAGGTGGGCTGCGTAAGGCGGCAGGGAGAATCCTGAGCCGAACAGGGCGGCGAGTAACATGCAGAGCAGAAAAAAACCTGCTTCGATGCGCAGAAGAGATCGTGCGGAAGCCGGGCTGGAGGAAAGCGCTCGGGATGTCGCAAAACCGCCTGCAGCTATACCTCCCATGAAGACCGAGATAAAAGCCCCGGATTCGTAAAACACTCTGCCGCAGGAAGCCTGGAATGCCGAAAGGAGCAGCAACTGGCAGAGCATGCCCGCGCAACCGCTGCCGGCTGTAGCGGCATAAACCGGCAGCACCCTGAGGCTGCCCCTGTACAGAGCGGCCGGGAGTAATGCCGGGATGAGTACGACTGCGAGCATGAGAGGAAGCATGGAAGAGAGGTCCAGTCTGAAAAATTGTCTGGTCAGTCCCTTCAGCGCATAGGATTGATCATGGTCTGAGAGAATAATGGCTGCTGAAACCGCAGCAGGCTGGAAATCACGGTTGGCCGGGGTTGCTGTTTTCAGCATCTGCGATTGCAGCAGGGTTTCCTGTTCCCTGTTCATGCGAAACTGGAGATACTGGGGGCAGAAGACAGAGGTTTTCAGATTGGACTTTTCCATGCGGGCTGAGAGGGTTTCCTGAGAGAGTTGCGCCAGTTTTGACCCACCAGCGAGATAGATGTTTGTTGATCCGGGCATGACTCTGACCTGGGGAAAAGTATTGCGCAGGGATGCAGCCACTGAAGCATTGAGCTGCAGCAGTTCCATGCTGTAATAAGCTGTCGAACCGGGAAGAGACAGGGAAAATACCCCGTCCTGCGAAAGGATACCTTGTGCCGATTCGAAGAACTCTTCTGTGAAAAAGCGGTTCCCTCCAATGCTTTCCGGGATTCCAGCCGCGGAAATGATTACATCATACTTGAGTTTGGCAAATTTTTGTGGTGTCCAGCCAGATGTTCTGCAAAAACCTTGATTTGTGGCGGGTCCTGGCTTGGTACAACTTTTTCTCTCCTTCGGCAGGCTCAGTGTGTTAAAAAGTTGCACCCGGCCACCCCACAAGGGTTTCAGGGCATACTTTGAAAATTTGCCGAACTCAAGATCATACCTGGTCCTGGAATCAACAACAAAAGATCTGGCATCCTGAAGTACAAGATTCAGCCGTGGATCAGTCAGTTCTTCCATGAGCAGTTCCGAGTTTATTTCCGAGAGGAGTTCCAGCAGCCCGGGGTCGATTTCCAGGTAATCCACTCTGGTGACAGACTGATATTTAAGAATCTCGCGCAGTATTCCACCTGACCCCCTGCCGAGAAGCAGCACTGATCGAGGTTCCGGATGGGACAGCATGGCAAAGTGCACTATATCTTCACACAGGGCTGTGTCAGGATCAGGAACAGTGATTGTCGGGTTCCCATTTTCGAATACAGTGAACTGCTCGCTGTCCCGCAGGACAGTGTAGTTGTTGTAGAGTGTGTTGCGAACAATCCAGGGAATTCTTCCATTCCACTGCCGCTTTATTGACCACTGGTCCAGACTGGCTGGAATTCCTGAGAAAGTTGCGATGAGCAGTACTGCGACACAGGCGGAAGCGGCTGCCGGTGTAGAGCTCACCCGACCGTTCAGACCCGGGATTGCTTTGAGTGTAAAGAAGAGTACCGGCAGGATCGGAAGTGCCGCAAGTGTGACAGGATTGAATCTATGCAGCAGGAAATAGGTTGTGATCACACCGCCGATGACGGTTCCGGCTGTTTCCATCAGAAAGACACGGCTCAGGCTCGACTCAGGCTTCAAATGAGAAAAAAATGGAACAGGCAGCACCAGCAGAAGACCATGGACCAGTGAAGGCAGCATGGTGAAGACCAGAGCCCAGACCAGCATCTCAGAAAAGCCGGAATGGCGGCTGAAGTCTGCGAATGCTCCGCGCAAGACCCGGAAAGCGATTACACAGGCCGGGGCCAGCAGAGAAAAAAGCAGACCAGTTGACAGGAAAAGGCTCATCGCACTGATCTTTTTTGTGCGGCTGATCCAGCCTGACTGGGCTGAACCAAGGGCTTCCCACAAGACCCAGCTTCCGATAATGAAGCAGACAGCTGTCACGCTGCCTGAGAAGACAGTCATAAATTCGCGGATCATGACGATCTGGAAGGTCGAGCCATAGAAACCGGCTAAGAACACTAATGCGTTGATGGCCTTAAAATTCACCACGGAACCGGTTTTTCCGCTCTTCCGGAATAAATGTCCGGGCATAGGCTGAAGTAATGGTTTTTCTGATTTCGTCAATAGTCAGACCCAGCCGGATTATGGCCCATAGATAGTCGTCGTCCCAGGTGGAGCGCTGGATTGTGCTGTCATCGCTGCACAGAGAGAGCGAAAGACCCTGTTCTATGAAGGCGCGTAAAGGATGCTGGCGTTCGAAACTGGAGAAAAGATTGGTTTTATAGTTGCTGACCGGGCAGATTTCCAGGTGGACTTTTTCGTTGTATAAACGCAGCATCAGGGATTGATCCTGAACAGCAGCTAAGCCGTGGCCGATCCGTGAAACACCGAAGCGCAGGGCCCGGTAAATGCTTTCTGTGGTGCCGACCGATCCGGCAACAGCTGTTTCCTCGCCGTTTTCCGTGCTGATCATGGCTTCTCCGGCATGACACTTGATGTTCATGCCTGAGTTGTGGAGAACACGGCACTGCTCGATCAGGAATGCTTCAGTCTCCTGGTCGGGGTGCAGGAAGTCCATGTCAAAATCCCCGATATCGATGCCGCATAAGGGTGTGAACAGCGTGGGTGAAGCTGCGAATTCCTTATGAAGATCCACTATGCGGGCCAGGTAGTTCTTGTTCCGCAGGTCCCGACTGCCAAGGCATACGATCAGTCCGGCGGCCAGGCCATACTCGCTTTCAGCTTCACAGACAGCGAGGCTGATCGTGCGGATCACTTCTTCGTAAAGCGGTTTGCTGCTGGTATGCCTGGCGATGTTTCCGGCAATGTATCCCGGGAAGAAAGAGATCTCCAGAAGCCTGACATTATCGACGGATGCCCGGAAAATTAGGTCTGAACAGAATTCGCGCAGATCATCGAGACAGGTGACTGCGCAGTTGAGGTTTCTGAAGTAAGCTCCGGTGAAATCCAGGAGATCGCGCGCCTGATTTTCGATGGAGATCATGCCGAGGAAATCTTCAAAGTTATCCGGGACCTGATTGTCCGGCAGGCTGAGTTTATTTTCGCTGACTATGCGCCAGGCGATTTCAGGTGAAAGACTGCCCTCAAGGTGGCAGTGCAGATCGGCCTTGGGCAGGGAATGAATGGTGCTCAGAAGTTCATTGTAATCCATATACAGCCTTGCGGGTATTGTACCATAATCACAGGTTGTGCAAAATCAGATTGTTGAGAGTTTGGCAAATTTTTGTGGTGTCCAGCCAGATGTTCTGCAAAAACCTCGATTTGTGGCGGGTCCCGGTCTGCTTAAAAAACTCCATGAACGCCCTGTGCGCTAAAGACCAGCCCTTTTTCTGTCGAAGGGGATTAAAGTAGATGTGTAGCTCAGGGGGCAAAAATGAACTGGATTCCTGTCCAGGATGCGGCTGAAGAACTGGGACTGTCAGAATTCGCTATTTATAAAATCCTGGTTCTGACCAGAGGTAACTTTGAGAAAGATCTGAACCGGGTCAACGAGGTTTCCTGCATCAGCAGTACTGCTCTTGCGGCTTTGCGCGAACAGATGCAGAAGGAACTCTCCGCCTGGGATGAAATTGCCAGATCAGCGGGGTTTTGTCTCCCTGGAAGAAAACCCGGTCCGAGCGTCAAGGACGAGCTTTCGGGGC
>JAQTRI010000281.1 GCA_028711905.1 Candidatus Wallbacteria bacterium
TGTTGCAGAATTCCTCGGTTTTTTTGACGTCGATGTTCAGATAATCGTCGCAGTCCATGAACACCGGATTAGCACCAACATAGCGGACTGTATTAATCGGAGCGATAAAGGTCAGGGTCGGCACAATCACTTCCATGCCCTGCTTGACGCCAGCCAGAATCAGGGATACATGCAACGCTGCAGTACCGTTAGCACAGGCCACTGCATGCTTGGCTCCAGTAAAAGCAGCAATCTCTTTCTCGAAGCGCTCAACATATGCGCCAGCAGTGGAAACCCACTCGGTTTTGATGCATTCTGTGACATACTTAAGTTCGTTACCTTGGAAGCTGGGAACGGATAATGGGATAAAGGGGTGATGGGTTACGGGTGATGGGTTATGGTTTGAGGACACAGGATTAGCTGGGGTTGCTGGGTTGTGGTTAGTCATTTTTTAAGCTTCTTCAAGTGATTGATTAGGCTATTCAACATTTTCGCTATTCTATCACATTTTTCAACCATTTGGTTGTATAAATCTACTGAGATGTATTCAAGATCTTTAGAAAGCAGCAGAAAGTATCTTAACTCCCCAAGACTTCCTCTGGAGATGTATAGGAAATTAATGTACTCCTTAGTCGTGTTCCTGCTGTTGCCTACAGCTATGTTTGAAGGTATCGAGTATGCAGCTCGCGTGATTTGACTGATCAAATTGAATTGTTCTGTTTTGGGGAAAGTTTTAGTAATTTGATAGACATCCAATACGATTTTGTGTGCTTCTTTATAAACATCCAATTCATCGTAATTCATATCTTTCTCTCAACCATCACCTATAACCTACCACCCATAACCCATAACCCGACTATACATTGTAAATCCCGGCCTTGTACCCAGCAAGATTTTTCTTATCCTTGAACCATTCAATGGTTTTTTTTAAACCCTCATCAAGTGAGTATTCAGGTTTCCAGCCTGCCAATTCTCTAATCAGCTTATTATCGCCAAACAACCTTTCCACTTCGCTTTTTTCCGGCCTGATCCTGGTATCGTCGCTTTTGATCCTGGCGTCAGGATTGATCAGGTCAATGATTTTCTGCGCCAGATCGCCAATTGAAATCTCTGCTTTGCTGGCTATATTGATCTCTTTCCCGATCGTTTGATCCGATTCTGCTAAAGCAATGAACCCCCTGGCAGTATCTTTAACAAAGGTTAAATCTCTGGTAGGAGTAAGTGCGCCCAGTTTGATTTCTTCAAATCCATTCAACAATTGTGTAATGATCGTAGGAATCACAGCCCGGGCCGACTGTCTGGGGCCATATGTGTTGAAAGGCCGCACGATCGTCACAGGCAGGTCAAAAGACTTGTAGAATGATTCTGCCATGCGGTCAGCACCGATTTTGGAAGCCGAATACGGCGACTGGCCCTGGAACGGGTGTTTTTCATCGATCGGCACATACTGAGCCGTGCCGTACACTTCAGATGTCGAAGTCACCAGCACCCGTTTCGTGCCCAGATCCCTGGCTGCCTGCAGAATGTTCAAAGTGCCCTTGATGTTGGTGTCCACATAGGAATCAGGGGAATGATATGAAAACGGGATGCCGATCAGGGCAGCGAGGTGAAAAACCACATCAACATCCTTCATCGCTGTCCGGACGCCGTTAGGGTCCCTGATGTCCCCGGTGAAAACTTCGATCGAGTCGAGCTTGGACTTGGGCAAAGTGTCCAGCCAGCCCCAGGAGTTGAAGGAATTGTAGAAGACGAAAGCCCGGACTTTCGCACCCTTTTCCAGAAGCGCTTCGACTAAGTGGCTGCCGATAAACCCGTCTGCGCCTGTAACCAGGATTTTTCGTTTTGAAAATCCTGAAATTCCTGATTTATCCAAAAATCCCCCTGGTATCGATCAGTAGTTTTTCCTGCAGCTTCTGCCGTTCGAGCTTCACGAATTCCCTGTGCCCGACCAGCAATACAACGATGTCCGCCTGAGTCAATGCCTTATTCAAGTCCGAAATTTTTATGCCCTTCAATTCTTTTTTCCAGTATTCCAGATTCACTTCAGTGATGTTCGGCTCCACTGCCAGAACCGTACCTTTGACCTTTTTCGTCAGGTGCGCAACGATTTCCAGGGCCGGGGATTCGCGCAGATCATCGATATCGTTTTTGTACGAAAGGCCTAAGCAGGCAATCACAGGGTTCTTGAATTTATCAGCGGCCTTCATCACCTTTTCGACCACATGCTCGGTCTTGTGCAGGTTCACCTGCCGTGCGGCTTGCATCAGCGGTGTTTCATCAGGGCAGGCATGGATTACAAAGTACGGATCTACAGCAATACAATGTCCGCCGACACCAGGGCCGGGCTGCAAAATTTTAACTCTGGGATGCTTGTTGGCCAGGCTGATCAGTTCCCAGACATCAACATCCAGTTTTTCGCAGATCAGCGACAATTCATTGGCAAAGGCGATGTTCACATCCCGGAAAGAATTCTCCACCAGCTTGCTAAGTTCAGCGGTGCGGGCTTGAGTCAGATGGATTTCGCCGTTGACAAATGTTCTATAAAAATCACCGGCTGCCATTGCATCCTCAGGCGTTATCCCGCCGATGATCCTGTCGTTCTCCACCAGTTCACGCAGCACCTGCCCCGGGATTACCCGCTCCGGGCAATGCACGACATGCACTGAAAGGCCGGGCCGGTGTTTCTTGATGTAGGCAGCAATTTCTTCAGTCGTTCCTACAGGTGAAGTTGATTCCAGCACCACAAGGTTCCAGTCCGTAAGATGCGGACAAATCATTTCCGTGGCTTTCATCACATAGGTCACATCCGGTGTTCGGTTCCCATCTTCTTCCAGAAATGGAGTCGGTACAGCCAGGATAAAGACATCAGCCTTGCCGGGTTTGAGTGCGGCTTTCAGCCTACCGCTTCCGACAGCAGATTTAACCAAAATGTCCAGATCCGGCTCCACAATCGGCACCTTACCGGAATTGATGGCATCCACAGTGTCTTTCCTGATATCCACGCCCAGCACTTCATAGCCCTTGGTGGCCAGCAGGCTTGCGGTCGGCAGGCCGATGTAGCCTAACCCCATGACGCAGATTTTCTTCATTGGCTCTTCTCCTTTGAAACCGGCACGGTCATTGACAAGAGGTTATCAAATTGAAACTAAAAATCAAGGTTTGTATACCAAGTATCATACTTAGAACAGCCCTGTTCAAATCCGATTTCTGCTTTCCACCCTAGGCTCATGGCCCTGGAAACGTCCAGCAGCTTCCTCTGCATCCCGTCCGGTTTCGTATGATCCCAATCAATCCGACCGCTGAAACCGGTTACATTCTTCACCATCTCAGCCAGTTCCTGAAGCGGCAGGTCACTACCGGCACCTATGTTCACCATTTCACCTGCTTCTGCAGCGCTGAATTTTTCCATCAGGAACACACAAGCTTCAGCCAGATCATCAGCATGGAGAAACTCGCGGAATGGCTTGCCTGTTCCCCAGAGAACAACGCGGTCAGGGAAGATGCCAAAGCGGGAAAGATATTGGGTGATAGGTAATAGGTTATAGGTTGTAGGTGAAGAAGGAGAGGTGAACTCTTCCGGTAGATTGCCGTGTATCCACATATCTTTGATGATGTCGTTGTACTTTTCTTCAGACAGCAGCTTCGCCAGGTGGAATTTTCTTAGCATAGCAGGCAGCACATGCGCTGTTTCCAAATCGAAGTTGTCGTTCGGGCCGTAAAGGTTACACGGCATTACTGAAATGAAGTTCGTGCCGTATTGCTCGTTGTAATACCGGCAAAGTTTAATCGCTGCGATCTTGGCTATCGCATACGGCTCATTGGTTGGTTCCAGGGGACCTATGAGCAGGTATTCTTCCTTTAAAGGCTGGGGTGCATTTTTAGGATAGATGCAGGAAGACCCGAGATTAATCAGCTTCTTCACGCCGTATTTATAAGACGCGTGGATCACATTCGTGGCGATCATCAGATTATCGTAGATGAACTCAGCCTTGTAAGTGCTGTTGGCCATAATCCCGCCAACTTTTCCTGCTGCCAGAAACACGAATTCCGGTTTTTCCTGCTCAAAAAACCGCTCAGTATCTTCCTGCCTGCGCAGGTCAAGTTCGGATGAAGTTCTGAAAATCAGATTGGTATAACCGCAGCTTTTAAGTTTCCTGACAATCGCGCTGCCGGCAAGTCCGGTATGCCCGGCGACATAGATTCTGCTTTGCTTTTCCATCAGATTTCGCAACGCCGCCTCACCTTGAACCCGCCTTTTTTTAAGAGTCCCACTTTGGCCGCATCGCTCAGATCAGCCATCACCATTTCATCCACCAGAGCATCAAATCTGATTTCAGGCTTCCATTTCAGTAATTTCCTGGCTTTTGATGCGTCTCCGACCAGATTCCCCACATCAGCAGGCCGGAAATAGCGCTTGTCGATCTCGATCAGCACCTGGTTCTTATTCACACGCGGATGGCCCCTGAAAGTTTCCAGAACTTCAGTATCTTCGGGAAGCACCATAGGAACCAGCCCGGCGATGATCCCCTTTTCTTTGACCCCGGTGCCTGTCCATTTTACCACCACGCCCAGCCTGCGGAAAGCTATCTCCACAAACTCGCGTACAGTCCTGACCTCACCTGTGGCGATCACGAAATCGTCAGGTTGCTTGTGCTGAAGTATCAGCCACATGGCAGATGCGTAATCTCTGGCGTGCCCCCAGTCGCGGGCTGCGTCAAGATTGCCGAGATACAGCTTTTTCTGCAGGCCCAGAACAATTCTGGCTGCCGCACGGGTGATCTTGCGCGTCACAAATGTTTCACCGCGAATCGGGGATTCGTGGTTGAACAAAATTCCGTTGGAAGCGAACATGCCGTATGCTTCGCGATAATTGACCGTGATCCAGTAAGCGTAAATTTTGGCTACTGCGTAAGGATTACGGGGGTAAAAAGGGGTATTCTCGTTCTGAGGAGATTCTAATGATTTACCGAACAGTTCACTGGTTGAGGCCTGGTAGAACCTGGTTTTTTTTTTAATCCGAGAATCCGGATCGCTTCCAGCAACCTCAATGTTCCCATTGCGCCCACATTAGCCGTATATTCCGGGCTGTCGAACGACACCTGCACATGGCTCTGGGCAGCGAGATTATAGATCTCGTCAGGCTGCACTTCCTGGATCACGCGGATCAGGCCTGTGGAATCAGTCAGATCGCCGTAATGCAGCTTGAACCTGACAGCCTTGTCGTGCGGGTCCTGGTACAGGTGATCGATGCGCTGGGTGTTGAACAAAGACGCCCGGCGCTTGATGCCGTGGACTTCGTAGCCTT
>JAQTRI010000282.1 GCA_028711905.1 Candidatus Wallbacteria bacterium
ATGGGCTCCTTCGATCAAGCCGGGGATGTCCGCCATGGTGAAGCTGTATTCGCCGACCTTTACCACACCAAGATTGGGCGCGATTGTAGTAAATGGGTAATCCGCAATTTTGGGTTTGCAGTTTGAGACCACGGATATCAGGGTGGATATCCCGGCATTGGGCAGACCGATGATTCCGACATCCGCCAATAATTTCAATTCAAGTCTGAGCCAGAACTCTTCCCCCGGTTCCCCGAGTTCAGCGAAACGGGGGGCTTTCCGGTCCGGTGTGGCGAATCTGGCATTTCCACGACCACCGCGGCCGCCTTTTGCCACCACTATCTCCTGCCCGTCTCTGGAAAGATCAGCGATCAGTTCGCCGGTTTCCAGCATCACCACAGTGCCTTCCGGCACAGTGATAACCGTGTCTTCAGCCGACTTGCCGGTCTTGTCGCTGCCCAGTCCATGAGCGCCGTTACCGGCATAATAATGAATCTGGTATCTCAGATCGATAAGCGTCTTGAGGTGCCTGCTGGAACGCATAATTACACTGCCGCCACTTCCGCCGTCACCACCACTGGGGCCACCCATCGGCACAAATTTTTCACGCCTGAAAGCCACACATCCGTTCCCGCCGCGGCCCCCTCTCACCTGCACCCTTACTTCGTCGACAAACATGGCTCTTCACCCTGTCCGGCCCTATAAAGGCCGTGCCTTTCAATATACCTCTCGACACCGGCGCACACCAGGCCAGAAAGGCTTTTTCCACAGGCGATACGCCTGCGGATATCCGTAGACGACACAGAACTCCTGTTTGTTATGACCGGAAGTCCGCAATCCCCTCCCGGCGAATTTCCGGGTCTTGTGATCAGAACAATATCGGCTATCCGGCGGATTCCCTCAAGATTTTTCCAGCGCGGAAAGTCCGGAACATTATCAGAGCCGAGCAGCAGAAAAAACTTGTCTTCAGGATAAATTATCCTTAACTGACTCAAGGTCACAAAGGTGAAACTCACACCATCAGCCTCGACTTCCAGATCGCTCAAAAGAAAATTCGGCATGCACGACAAGGCTATGGCCAGCATGGCAAAACGATGATGTGAAGAACAATGTGCCGATTTTTTTAAAGGATTTTGCGCGGCAGGCATAAAGATCACCCGCTGCAATCCAAGCTTTTTCAATGCCAGTCGGGAAATATGCAAATGGCCCTGGTGGACGGGATCAAAACTGCCTCCCAGGATACCGGTTTTCATAGAGCGGGTTCGATCAGTTCTGGGTCTGAGGGTCTATGTGGATATACCGTCTGCCGTCACGCTTAGTCTGGTATCGGACCAGACCATCGATCTTGGCGAAAAGGGTATCGTCACCACCGCGTCCGACATTCAGCCCGGGAAAGAACCTGGTGCCTCGCTGCCTGACCAGTATGCTTCCAGCGGTTACACATTCTCCGGCAAATTTTTTCGGTCCCAGAAATTTAGGCTGGCTGTCACGACCGTTGCCGCTGCTGCCGACACCTTTCTTGTGTGCCATGTTATCCTCCTTCGAGTATAATCACATTCTTCGGATTAGTTTTCCGGATCTCACCAAGTCCGAGCATCAAACTGTCGAACAGAATTCTGCCGGTATTGATCCGATCCGCTTCTCCCGGGGCAGATTTCCCTATGCCGATAGTGATAGAGTTGCTGCCGCGGTCTTCATGTACCTCAGTCTGTAATCCGGCGATGCGTTCCAGTCCTGCCGCGTAGTTGAATACCAGGGCTGAGACCGCTGCGCAAACAATGTCGCGCCCGTGTTCAGCGTATCCCGCATGCCCCTCTACTCGTACATAGAGCCGCTCGCGGCACGCCGAAATCCGGATCATTTTCAGGCGGTGATCTTTTCGATCATGACCTGACTGTACCAGTGGCGGTGACCCTTCATTACATGAGAGTCTTTCCGGCGCCGGTACTTGAACGAGGTGACCTTGTCACCCTTGTAGTTCTTGAGCACCCGACCGGTGACCTTGCAGTTTTCAAGATAAGGAGTGCCGAATCTGCTGTCCGTACCGTCATTGACTAAGAGCACCTTGGCGAACTCTACCGGCTCATCCGGTTCCTTCTGCAGCAGATCAATGTCGATGTAGCGGCCTTCCTCGACCTTGTACTGCTTGCCGCCGCTTTCCACGATGGCGTACATAAGACCTCCTATGGAAAAATCGCTGTTTTTCCGCAAGTATGAGAAAGAAAATATGTCATGCAGAACGGTTTGTCAAGAAAATTCGTTTTATTGATGGGACTAAGTCCCGCCCGAGAGGGCCTTTCGCGCGAAATAGCTGATGACCGGACTCTGATCCTGGGAAAGCACCTCAAGCACGGGACTGTATTCTTTGCGCGGTACGCGCAACATTTCAAGAACTGCCTTGCGCTTTTCGGAAAAAGTGCCGAACCTGGCCTGATAGATCAGTTTTTCCAGCATGGTCTTAGGCAGATCCTTGACGCTGCGACATAGTTTATCAGCCTTTTCCACCGTCTTTTTTTCAGCCAGTTTCCGGTTGAGTATTTTGAGTTCATCCGCCTGATCCACGGTAATGCTGCCTGTCAGCTTGTTTAGTTGCCTGACCGACAGCAGCCGGAGCACTTCCGAGCTTTTCTGCCTGAGCGCATCATTAGCCGCTGACTGTTGAATCCGGCAGAGCCTGTTACGGATATCCTCGTCAGAGTTGCGTGTCTGCTGCAGATAGTAAAAAGCGCTTTCCAGAAGCCATGGTTGGCCGAGTGCCAGCATTTCTCTCACAGGACGCAGGGTGTCGGTTCCAGCCATGCCTGTCAGAAACCGTGCTGCCGTGACTCTAACCCTGTGACTGGGATCTTCGAGCAGCGGCACGATCATGCCTGCAGTCATAGCGCTGCCTGTCATCTGCAAAGCTTCAACCGCATTGGCCCTCACGCGTATGTCCGTGTGATTGAGAAACCCTGCGATGATCGGAACGGCATGACCTTTTCCCAAAAGTCCCAGAGCCTTGACCAGGGAAGATATGACAAACGGATCTTTTTCATTGAGCGCCATTTCCTTCAACTGGGGAAGAAAATCTGAAAGCCCCTGCGTCATGACCGCCCTGACCCCCCGGATGCGCTTCCACGCCTGCTTCGCTGCCAGAAGCTCAGGCAGCTGATCTGCCTTTACTGCCGGCAGATCTTCCGATTGATATGGCACCGGCAAAAGCCTGGTTCTTAGAATGTCCAGACTTTTCCGGGCTAAATAGTAAAACTCGTCTTTCAGATTTCTGCGGCAGAGCTTTTCCAGAAGAGGGATACCTTCAGGGTCAAGATTTTTCAGAATCACACGCAGCGCTTCCTTCAGCAGAACCGGCTTGCCGGATTCGATCATTTCGATATAGCGCGATTTCATGCCTTCATTCTTCCTTCTGCTCAACAATTCTCATCACACTCTCACCCTTTTTGATCAGTTTCAGTTTTTCACGGGCAACGCGTTCGACACCCTCATCAGTTTTAAGATCGGCAATTTTCTTCTCAAGTTCAGTGATTTTTTCTTTGAGCTTGACATTTTCCACACGCATATCATCGACTAATCCGCTGTATGTGTCGATTTCTTCATAGCGGTTGAGAAACACAATCGGCACCATAAGCAAAGCGATAACAGCCAGCAGGATGATCACTTTCGGAGAAAGCACCACGATCAGCCGATTGGATTTGGGCGGTGGAGCTTCCCCTTCGGGCCTGAAACCGAACCTGCCGGTCACAGGATCACTCGAATTCAGTTCTGATCTTTTCAACTGCCACCAGTGTGTCTTCCGGTTTGAGTCTGATCAGGCGCACACCCTGGGTTGTCCGGCCAATCTGTGATATATCCCGGGTCTTGCAGCGTACGATCATACCCTGGCGGGTGATGAGCAGGAGTTCATCATCAGCGTCCACCTCAATGATGCTGATCACTTTGCCGGTTTTTTCCGATATCTTGATGGTTTTGATGCCGGATCCTCCGCGCGACTGAATACGATATTCATCGATCGGGGTTCTCTTGCCATAGCCCTTTTCCGTTGCCACCAGAAGTGTTGAAGCAGGGTTTCTGACAATGTCGGCATTGACAACTTCATCGCCGCCTTTCAAGCGGATAGCCCGAACACCCGCGGCTAAACGCCCCATTGCCCGGACATTCTTTTCCGCAAAACGGATAGACTGTCCGTTTTTGGTTACAATAATCACTTCATTATCGCCGGTCGTCAGGTTAACGGAAATCAGCTGATCATCTCCCGGAAGATTGATAGCTGTGACTCCCTTTTTTCTCAGGTTGACAAAAGCTGCCAACGGGGTTTTCTTGACCCGGCCCTTGCGCGTAACCATCAGCAGAAAATAGGGGTCAGTGAAATTTTTAACCGGGATCAGGGTCGAGATTTTTTCATCTTTTCCGAAATCAAGATAATTGACAACGGATTTACCCCTGGCTGTGCGCGATGCTTCTTCCAGCTGGTAGACTTTCATACCACGCAATTTGCCGATGTTGGAAAAGAACAGGAGAATATCCTTGGTGTTAGTGACAAAGATGTCCCGTACAGCGTCCTCTTCCTTCATTTTACCGCCGGTAATGCCTTTGCCACCGCGGTTCTGGGTTTGGTAGATCTCCAGTTCCTGCCGCTTGATATAGTCATCTCTGGTGACTGTGATAACCATAGGCTCATCCTTGATCAGATCTTCCTCGTCCAGATTCAGAGTTGAACTTTCCGCTTTGATGACCTCTGTCATGCGCTCATCACCAAACTTCTGGTTGACTTCTTCCAGATCGTCCACGATCATATCATCCACAAGTTTGGTATCAGCGAGTATAGCCCGCAGTTTTTCAATGGTAGCCTGCAGCTCAGCGTGTTCGGCAGTCAGCTTGTCGCGTTCCAGCCCTGTCAGTCTCTGCAGACGCATGTCCAGAATCGCCTGGGCCTGAACCTCGGAAAAGCCGAAGCTGGAACACAGTCCTTCCTTCGCGATCTCCGGCGAAGGGCTGGCCTTTATCAGCGCAATGATCTCGTCAATATGCTCGAGCGCTTTGATCAGACCATCAACGATGTGCATGCGTCTTTCAGCCTTGTCCAGTTCAAACATGGTCCTTCTGGTGATCACCTCGCGCCTGTGCTCGATGAAACAGCAGAGAATAGTTTTGAGGTTCAGCAGCTGGGGCACATTATTGATTAATCCCACCATGTTGAAATTGAAGTTGGTCTGCAGTGGCGTGAGTTTGTAAAGCCTGTTGATCAGGACATCTGTGTTTTCATCCTTTTTCAGCT
>JAQTRI010000283.1 GCA_028711905.1 Candidatus Wallbacteria bacterium
CATCGCCATGGTCGAGCTGAAAGCCGCCATGGCCGAAGGCAAGACTACTTTCGGCAAAAACATCGCTGTAGTTGAAATGGATGCCTGCCTGATGGGTCTTTTTGAAGTCGCATATCAGATCAAGGAAAGCTGCGATTTCGTATCTTTCTCCGAGGAAGTCGAGCCAATGGACGGCATTCCATACAAGGCAATCCTGCCCCAGATCGTTGCAGCTACCACCCCTGAAGAAGTAGTCAAGATCATTGTCAAAGAATTCAAGACTTATTATGAAGGCAATCTGCAGGGGTTTTCCGGAGTGACCAAATCAGCGGTCAAGTGCTCTGAGCTTAAGGGATTGTCCGATAACTTTACTGCAGTGCTGCAGGGATTAGAAGGCCGCATCGCCGAGTATCGTGAGCCAATCAAAGCCAGTCGCTCCGAAGCAGTCGTGTTCCAGGATTCTCACGGCAACCCATACAGCTACACGGATCTGCCGCACTTCATCGGATTGCTCAAGCAGAGGATCTCCGGTGAGGTGACGACATTCCTCAGTACGCTGGAACAGGGCTTCGGCAAAGCTATCGTTGCCAATGCCGTTCTGAGAGACAAATACCAGGGTGCCGGCGGTCTGGCTGTGTATTTCCCGAGTAAAAAAAGCCAGCTGGACACGAATCTGGCAGGGCTTGCGCTGTATCAGGACGCACCCTGGTTCAACTTCCTCAACGCCTATTACGGCACAGGAGAAGTTACCGGAGATGATGACACCAACAGCAGTGACCCCTGGAACTGGGATGACTGGTTCCTGTCCCTGAACAGGTTCGAGAATCGTGTTAACGAAGGCAAGTTGTATGGCTTCTCTGCCGGAGTGGAATTCGAAACCCTCAAGGACAAGGCCTTAGCAGTAATCGAAGCCGCAGCCCGCAGCGGTAAGCATGAAGTCATCAACGGATTTTTCAAACCCGCTTCAGGCATGGAACTGCCGAAGTGCTACGAGATCGTGCGCAGTGAGGCAATGGAACTGCTGGCAATCAATCTATAGTTTCTCTCGCATTCCTGTACTCAATTCAGCCCCCTGCCCAGGGGGCTTTTTTTAGCGGTTCCGCACAATTTAGCGCTGTTAAAGATCGCGAAGCCTTTTCATCTCTGCGCTCATGTAAATCCCGATGAGTTTCTTTTCAACATTATCAATGGTGCCGTTGCCATCCAGGTCCTGAATTCCCTGCTCCAGCTTTCGTATGATTTCCAGATTTTCCGCGAATATTCTGGTTTTTTCTTTGGAATAAAGAGTCCGATTTCTGGAAAGAGTGCCAAAATCCCAGACATTGGCAAAAATTGCAGTCTGGGCGAATTCAGTAACCACAGAAAGATTTATGATCAATAAAACTGTCATGCTGGACAAAATCTGTTTCCACGAAAAAATCTGCAGGCCGAGAGCAGCAAGCACACATAAAGGGAGCACAAAAGGGAAGAACTTCCTGCCTGTAAAAACAAACGACTGGGGCAGGCTTCCGGCAAAAAAAAGATAACTGGATAGAAATACTGCAGTCCATATCACAAGCAGGCTCTGAAGGAAATCCCTTTTGCGGGACATGAACAGGCCAAGCGGTGCCAGCAGCAGGAAGGGATAGCCTTTCAATATCTGCGGCAGAACTTTCCAGAAGTTATCAAGAATTTTATCCACTGAAAAAACACCTTGTTGCACGCCGATGATCTGTGTCAGCTTGTACCCGGTTGCAAAGAAAGACCCGAAGAAATGCTGGTGATAAACCATGAGAGGCGCAACAGCCAGACCAAACCCGACAACAAAAAGAAAAAGGCCCGGTAAAGAAGATTTCCGCTCCCTGAAGAACATCCAGGCTTCCCACAATATTATGACAGGCAGAGCAAAGACATTGGTATAGCGAAAGCTGACGCTTATGCCTGCCAGCACGCCTGATATAAGCGTTGCGGTCTTCAGCCCCCTGCTTCTTGCCAGGTAATAGAGAATAATCCCCAGACTGATAAAAACGGCTGATCCCAGATCGCTCATGTAAGTCATGTATGAAAGTACCATGAATGTCGGGCATGTGATCAGCAGGAAACAGGCAACTGAAAATTCCCGGCCCAGCCGGTGGTGATCAGAACTTTCTTTCAGCAAAAAGAAAAGTCCGGTGATGAAAAACGAACCCAGGATCAGGCTGGAAAGTCTCTCCATGCCTGAAAGGTGAAGTCCGGCGAGCCATATTCCGTAACCAGGGGGTTTTTTTGATACAGATCTGCCGTCAACGGATTTTGTCATCATCAGATGGATATTGATCGGATAGTTCCTGAGCTCTACCTTTGG
Organism: Candidatus Wallbacteria bacterium; assembly: GCA_028711905.1. GTDB lineage: Bacteria > Muiribacteriota > JAQTZZ01 > JAQTZZ01 > JAQTZZ01 > JAQTRI01. The sequence continues at coordinate 2,303 of JAQTRI010000283.1, forward strand.
TATGGAAAACCGGCCCTGGGAAAACATTTCCATCGACAGTTTGTAAATCTCGTCATCAGGTTCAATGAGTTTTTCCGGAAGAAAAAGCATTGCGCTTTGCACGAGAAAATGAAAAATCAGCATGAATAAAAGCGGTCTGTATTGGGAATCAAGTCTCCACATTTAATCTCCAGGCATTTATGGTGTTTTTCAATATTCTAAAATACCCTTGCAGGAGCTTTTCCTCAAGTTCTTAGTCATACCCGCGCAGTAGAATGCAACTGGTTCCTGTTGTATACTAATGCTCAACCAGAGGAGTTTTCCGCAGCATGAAAATCCTGATCGTCCACAACACATACCTGTCAAAAAACATCGGCGGGGAAGACATGGTCTTTCGAAACGAACTGCAGCTTTTGAAAAAATACCTTGGTGATGAAAATGTGTTTTCATACTCAGTGTCGAACGATGACTTAAACATATTCTCTCTGCCGTTCTCCATCTGGTTTTCGTTCAGCCATTACCATAATATTCGCAAGATCGTCCGAGATCAGCACATCGATGTAGTGCATGTGCACAATTTCTTTCCGATTTTGACACCCAGCGTATTCAAAGCAGCCCGTGACGCAGGCGCAAGAACAGTTCTGACCCTCCATAATTACAGGCTCTGGTGCATAGCAGCCACTCATTACCGTGATGGTTTCGGGATCTGCGAAAAATGCGTTGGGCAGTCCTGGCAGGGGGTCTGGAAGCGCTGTTATAAAAAGTCCTTTTTTCTAAGTACTGTCGTGTATCTGGCCTTCCGATTTTACAGATTGACTAAAGCGTTTGATCAGATCGATTACTTTATCGCCCTGACGAATTTTCAGAAAAAGAAAGTCATGCAGCTGGGTATCGATGAAAAAAGAATCTTTGTCAAGCCGAACTGCCTGGAGCTGAGCCCGGTCACAGTCAGTCAGCGGCAGGGATTTGTCTTTGTCGGAAAACTGCAGGAGGACAAGGGCATTGAAGTGCTTCTGGAGGCCTGGCGCGAACTGGATGACAGGTTCGTGCTGACAGTCATCGGCAGTGGCTCGCTTGAGAAAACACTGAAAAGCAGATACCGGCAAAGAAATATCATATTCAAAGGGCAGTGTTCAAGGGAAGAAACGATTCGCTCCATTGCCGGATCAAGGTTCCTGCTCCAACCCTCTGTGTGGTATGAGCCTTTCAGTCTCACCATCATTGAAGCCTTCAGTTGCGGTGTGCCTGTTATCGCTTTCAACCGGGACACGAGGCGCGAACTGATAACTGACGGTATTAACGGCTTTCTTGCTGAACCCGGGGAATTGAAGAAAGTGATTGAGAAAGCTCTGAATTGGCCTGATTATGAAAAACTATGCTCTAATGCGCTGGAAAAGTCTAAGGAATTCTCCAACCATGTCGTGGCTGAACAGCAACTGGCGATTTACCGACGAATTTTAGAGGCATGACAATCTGATGGTAATCTCGGGGCTGGCCCATCCGGCAGGATGAGCGCATAAAACTGGAGTGCGCTGCGCAGGAATTTGAGGAGGATGGTATGCATGCCGACCTTGCGGTCATTGCTTTTCCAGGCCCTGGTGATCTCACTGATTCTCAGGAAAGTGTTGCTGAAGGAAATCCTGCTTTTGCCGCCCGCCCGCATCAGAACAAGAGTTTCCGGGAGATACTGAGCTGAGATTTTTTCCTTCATGAGCAGGCGGAGCAGAAGCTCATAATCAGCTGCCAGATGAAATCCTTGAGCGTACATCCCGTATTTTTCATAACAGCTTTTTTTTAGAAAAAATGCCGGATGGGGCGGGGTCCAGCCCAGGCCGAAACTGTTTGCGCTGAATGTTCCGGCTTTCCAGCATCGGATTATCCTGGATAGATCACGATTGACAAAAACCAGGTCTCCATAAACCGCATCGCAACTCCCACCCGTGAAAACTCTCATGACCCTCTCCAGAACCGTGTCACTGGAGAAGACATCATCGGAGTTCAGCACGCCGATAACATCACCTGAAGCAAGCCTGATCCCCTTATTAAGTGCATCGTACATTCCCATGTCCGGCTCTGAGAGCAAAACTGAGATCTTGTCCCTGTGCCTTGAGATGATTCCCAGGGTCCTGTCTTTTGATCCTCCGTCAACAACGATGTGCTCGATGTCTTGAAATGTCTGACAGGCAACGCTCTTTATGCTGTCTTCAATGGTCGCTTCATTATTCAAAACAACAGTGATGATCGATATTTTCATGTCCGAATCAGATTTTATCAATTTCCGGATTAAAAGCAAGATGGATATCAGGTAGAGGAGATAAGGGAACTTTTTAAAATTGCCGAACAGTGCATTTTCAGTGTATGCTTTTTTCAGTATCAGTGGAGGGATCCCGTGAAGCAAAAAAACATCCATGAACCCGTAAAAAAAGACCTTTTCAACCTGCTCCTGGATTTTGTCGAAAAAACCGGAAATCTGTTGCCGCACCCGGTGTCGATCTTTATCCTGTTCGCGCTCGGCACACTCGCCCTGTCCTTTATCGCATCTGTGCTGGGCTTGAGCGCTGAATACCTGAAGCTCGGTTCAGCGGGCGGCACGGAAACCGCGAAGGTCGTTGCAGTCAACCTGCTCAACGGAGAAGGCGTAAGAAAAATCTTTACCCAGGCTGTTGCCAATTTCACAGGGTTCGCTCCGCTCGGCACTGTGCTCGTAGCCATGCTGGGAGTCGGTGTAGCCGAAGGCTCGGGCCTGATCAGCGCAGTTCTGCGGAAAATTGTCCTGTCTGCCCCGGGCCGCTTAGTCACCATTGCCGTGGTGCTCGGCGGTGTGATGTCCAATATCGCGTCAGACGCCGGATATGTCGTGCTCGTGCCGCTCGGCGCCATCGTTTTTCTGAGCTTCGGACGCCACCCGCTCGCCGGACTGGCTGCCGCCTTTGCCGGGGTATCTGGCGGTTAC
>JAQTRI010000284.1 GCA_028711905.1 Candidatus Wallbacteria bacterium
GCGGAGGACATTATGTGAAAGTTGACAGTTTCGAGGGGCTGGTTTTTGAAAAAAGGCTTTTCGGATTGAAAAAGGCCCTATTTCAGGCCATTATGAAATCGGATTCAGGATATTTTGGACAGCTGTGGGTTAACATGCCTGATCCCACTATTACGCTGGTCAGACCAAGAAAAGTCACGATCGGGGAAACAATGCTGAATCCCCATTGCAGCAGCAAAAGGCTCATCCCTCCAAGAGAAGGATAAAGACTGACCGGGTCTGCCACCAGCCGTGTAATCAAGCGCCTGCGTATTTCGCGTTCGGATTCGATCATGACTCTGCCTGTCCTTAATAAGGCTGCTGCAGCAGCTCAAAAGAAACCGACTGCCCTCCTGCTCCAGCCTTTCCGGTTCCAGGCTCACTGCCTGAAGCACGGATACGGCTGGAAGGAATTCCCTTACCAACAAGGTATTTTGCGGTTACTCTGGAGCGCTCTTCAGACAAAGATCTGTTGGCATCTCTATCACCAACATCCCTTGTATGGCCTGTAATCCTCAGATAATAACCGGGATAGGTCCTGAGCTTATCACACAACCGGTCCAGGTCATGGCGCGAACCGACTGTGATCTCGGCATTGCCGCGACCGAAAGCCACGGGTTCAACCCGTAATTCGCCGAGCGGGACCAGTAGTGCCCATTGTTCGGCTGTCAGCTCAGTCAGAGAACCGCCTTCATCAATAGTTTCCGGTTTAGCGACTCCATCATCGGCTGTAATTCCAAGTTTTTTCGCAGGGTGAAACCCTTCCTGCTGCAGTTTTTTCAGGCAGCCGTCATAAAACAGCGAAGAGGCATTACCCTGGGCCGGATCGCTTTTCACCGCCCCGGTCTGCACCAGCACAGATGTGATATTGCGAATCATGTCTTCAAGGGTCAGAAGCCCGGTTTTTTGCTGAAAAATGCCAAAATGAGCGTAGTTTTCCAGTGTGTTCTTCCAGCGGATCTTCCTTGAAATGATCTTGGACTGATCGGCAGTCAGGACCTGTTTCATGGCAGCCGCATCAGCAGATATCAGTCCTGCCATGCCGGTTTCTGTTGTATGATGACGGTGCAGAGCCCTGAAACATGCGGCCAGCAAGTCGCAGATCAATTGCTGTTCATCGATCAGAAACTTGCGATTGGCGATCAGCACATCCACGATATAGCCGCTGACCTTAGATGAATCGAAGAGCAGTGTTGCGTCAGGGTTTTCCAGGGCCATGGACACAAAAGGTTCCCACAACACATAGGCTTCCCTTGCTGCAGGACGCTTTTTCATTCTGTTGTAAACCGCTTCAGCACCGTTTTCATGGACAAACCAATTGTCAGTCAACAGAGGCAATTCAAAATCAGCCTTCAGAATGCGGGCCAGTGTCTCACTCGGAGAATCAGGAGTAAAAACAAACCTGACATCAGAGTGATTCAATCCCGCTGGTGTTGATATCTGGTCTTTGTAAGACACGATAGCGTCAGCTCCAGCTGTTTCGTCAATAACAGCCACGATCGATCCCGGAAATCCCCTGCCTGTTACAGATGCGGACTTGATATAGGCGTCAATGGTGAACACAGCTAAATCCACTGACCCGTCCTTAAGGCTTCCAATCCGACCGGTGTAATCAGCTGCATCGTCAATAAAGGTCAGGAGCACGCCCTTAGCAGCCATTTCCTTTCTGACATCCTCAGAACGAAGAACCGCGTATCCGGCGAATGAATCATGTGCGATCTTCACTTCGCGCCTGTATTGCGATTTCGAAGAGGTCTTTTCAACCAGTTGAAGATCAAAATACGGCATGATATATTTCCTGCCGGCAAAGGCTATTCCTGTTATCATCAGCAGAAACACCACTACTTTTCCGATGCGCTCTGCTGATTTGTCCCCACCATTCATTTTCGCGCTCCGCCGACTTTCGCAATGATCAGGAAAATCATTGCCACAACAACCAACTTAAAAAGGGCGCGCATCCCTTTGCTTTCCTTTTTTTTCGCCGGCCTGTGTGCAGGAGCAGGCTGAACCTTAGCTTGTCCTGAGGCCGGGGTCTGAACCTTGACGCTTTTTTTGACACCGATCGGTTCGTTGCCGCTTGAGGCCAGGGCTCTGATGATCTCCCCCGCCATCTCTACAGGCAGCGGAGAAATGGCGGCGAACGCCTCTTCCATCACAGCTGTATCCTGACCTGAGCCTATTTCTGCCAGAACATCCTTGATAGCAGCTTTCAAGGTTTCAGGGTCATCAGCAGAACGATATGAATGCGCTGACTGGGACAGCATATGTTTCTGCTTCATGTTGACCCCGATCACATCCATGATAATTCCACGGCTGAGCACCTCAGGGACATAGCGCTTCATCAGATCAGAGTCAGTCGCTTCGCCGTCAGTGACCACCAGCAGTCTGAACGACCCGTAACCGTTCTGCAACTCTCTCTGCTCAAGCAGCCGATCTGCGCCCTTTTTGATGTATGCGCCGAGCGGGGTATTACCGTGGGGCCTGGGAAGATACACGGCTTCCCTGAGCCGCGAGGGTTCCACAGGACCCAGATCATAAATCCAGTCCTGACAATTACCGGCAGAGAAAACCAGAAGCCCGATATTAGTCCCAGGAGGCAAACTTTCCAGCACATTGGCCAGGGCTTCCTTGGCTACATTCATTTTCACGCCCCCTGCCATCTGTTCGCTCATGGAGCCTGAGGCATCGAGAACAATCACTATGTTGTCCTGAAAGGTCTCAGCGGGCAGGGTTACCGGAATGCAAAACATCAATAGCAATGCAAGACCTGAAATAAACCAGCATTCTTTACTATTGCATCGTATATAGTTATACAGATTCGTCATGTCGTTCCTCCAGGCCTAAAAATCGAAATCAGTATCCCTGGTCACTTCTCCGCTGACTTTGACCAGCCTGAACTCCACCCTCATGTTGATCTGGGCCTCCCCCTTGTCTTTCGGCTTGGGAACAATCGGCTCTCTGATGCCGACTCCAACAGGTGTGATCTGAGATTTATCAATTGCCATGCCCTTTTTTTCAGCGAACTTGACCAGAGCGGACATTACCGCATCAGCCCTCTGGCGCGAAAGATTGACCGCTGCCTGCATGGTTTCGCGGGGATTGTATTCAGCCACCCCGTCAAAGGCTCCGGACTGGATAGCATCAATAATGCTCTTGGTATGGGACGGATCGAGCTTTTTACCGCTGTAATAATAAGTGAAATTGCCTGACGACCCGGTTTTCTGGATCACACCCTTCTTGATTCCGGCATTGATGGTATTGAGCAGAGTCAAAGTCGGGTCCGAATGGCCGCGCACAGTCATGACAGCCCCTGCAAATCTGCTGGCCAGAGCAATAGCTTTTTGAAAATCCTGGCTGTAGGCCGCTTCCGGAAATTCGGTCTGGTTGGGTTCGAAATTAATAGTGAATGACAGCAGGGTATTCTCATCAAGCACACCCTGTTCAAGTGCCAGTATCTGTCGCTCAACCGCCTCAGCCTTGAATTTTTCCCGGCCCTGAATCTCGGACGCGGTTTTGATACCGCTCAGATATTCGGTAAAAGTCTTGCTCTCATAATTCAGGCCTGACGGGAAAAAACCGGATCTGGAACCGGCATATCCAAGCTTGACTGCAAGATCAAGCGACTTTTCGTGAAACGCATCGAATCCGTTGAGATTATTCTTACCTGTGAAAAAAACCACATTCCCCGGATGGCCGACAAAGCTGCAATCTGCAATCAACCCATGCACATCATCAAGGGTCGGGAACCAGTCCTCGCCAAATATTTTCTGCCCCATTTTCAGGATGCCTGTATATTCAGCACTACCCGATTTTTCATACAGTTTGGAGAACTGTATCAGTTCTTCGCAGGCCCGGAAGTATCCGGCCGCGAACTTTTCGATCCAGGTAAAATTCGTCTTGTAGAAATCATCCCTGAACGCATAAACATCCGCGATTGAGCGCGACATTTCCTTTGTGCTCATCAGGACCCTTGCGCCTTTAACCGTTCCTTCGGCACCTGTGCCGGTGCTGCCGAATCCACCAGTGAGGCCGGTGACATCCGGGCTGATGACAAAAGCGCCGTCAATACTCGGATCATTCCTGAACAAGCTGGCAGCATAAGTATTGTCCTTGATGCCTGGCCCTGAACCAAGATTTTCCACCCATACCACCTTGATGTCATCCCAGGAGAGCCCGGAGGCGTCCAGAATGTCATCCAGCATGCCCACATGAGGACCGCCCTTCTGGAGAACGATCTTTTTTCCCTTTAAATTGTTGAGATTCTTGATTGAAGGTCTGACCACTAAATTGTCTCCGCCGGTTGACCAGGTAAGCTGCATTACCACATGGGCCTTGGTCCGGTGGTCAGAACCGGCAACTTCCGAGCACATGCCGATCATCCTGAAAGTGCCGCGCAGAGCCGGGCTTTTCCCTGTCACATAGTCTTTGGCCTGTGAAACAAAATCATCGCCTGGGAACAGCTCGATATTCAGGCCCAGCTTCCCGAAAATGGAGTCTTTAGAGGTGGTAATTCCCCCATTAGCGTAAAAAGTGGCTACATCACCACCCCAGGTAATGTAAGGTATCCTGACCATGCCGCTCTGTACATATGGCGCTACCTGGGAATTGCCGATCAGGCTGGAAAAGGTTTCGCAACTGGAGGAAATCACGAACATCACCATGGCCGTAAAGATCACAAGACGGGTCATTGCTGCCACCTCACAGATTCAGGATTAGTTTTCATCAATGATATCAGATTTGCCGCCAAATCAGAACCTGTGATTCCTTATTTAAATTCCTGCTTTGTTGTGATATGCTGCTGAATAGCGATCCGTTTTCATAGAAACCGCTGGAGCAGCCCTGTGTTTCTGCCGCTTATCATGCTTGTCGCCGGTGTTGTGCTTCTGTACTATGGAGCTGATTTTCTGGTGCGCGGCGCAGGCAGGCTGGCGCTGCGTTTCGGACTCAGCCCGCTCTTCGTTGGGCTGACCATTGTCTCAATGGGCACATCCCTGCCCGAATTCTTCGTCAGTATTATTGCTGCCGCTGAAAATAAGCCGGATATCGCTATATCCAATGTCGTGGGATCAAATGTAACCAATATCGCCCTGGTACTCGGGTTATGCTGCCTGCTCAAGCCCATGACAGTCAAGCGCCAGGTCAACAACCAGCTGATACTGTTGCTTTTTTACTCAATCAT
>JAQTRI010000285.1 GCA_028711905.1 Candidatus Wallbacteria bacterium
CATCATGCCGCACAAGGAAATGCCTGGATGCAATACGGATTGCCCTGGAAACTGCCCCTGGGATGACCTGATGAACCTGATTAAAAATAACGGCCAGACTCCAGATCCGGTTCCAACCCCGGACCCGATCCCCGGGGAAGGCAATCCCGGTATTGTCAACTCCTCTGACGGTGCCAATGTCAGAAAAGGCCCTGACACGAGTTATTCCATCATCGTCAATCTGCCGCACGGCTCAGAAGTCAAAGTCACAGGGGAAAAAGACGGCTGGTTCACAGTAATCATCCCTGACGGCCAGAGCGGTTACATTTACAAAAACCTGATCGTCACCGGAACAGATCTGAAAACTGGTACTACCAGCGGGACGGTCAATGTCCGCAAAGGCCCGGGAACGGATTTTTCTATCCTTGCAACACTTGCTTCAGGTGCTCAAGTCAGGATTTTCTCCCAGAGCGGCGACTGGTATGAAGTCAAACTTACTGACGGACAGGTCGGTTTCATTTACAAAAATTTACTTGCTGTAAACTGAATCTCGCTATTCCCCGGATATCCGCACCGCTGATTTTCAGCGGTGCTTTTCTTTTTTCTGGTTTCAAAGGCAGTTTGGACAGATTGCGAAAATTAGTGATAATATAATTCTGTCTTACTCCGAAATCGGAAATTCAAAGTGAGGAATCCCTGAAATGGCGGAAATCAAAAAACAAAGGCTGGTATCCTTAGATGTCTTTCGAGGTTTGTGCATACTGGGAATGGTGATTGTCAACAATCCCGGCAGCTGGGGCGCAATTTACAAGCCCCTCGGCCATGCCGACTGGCACGGGTGCACACCCACAGATCTTGTTTTCCCCTTCTTTCTCTTTATTGTCGGTGTAGCCATTAAAATATCGCTGGACGGCCGACTGATGAAGGACATCCCCCATTGTGAAATCATGAAGGATGTAATCCGCAGGTCTGCTATCATGTTTTTGCTGGGATTGATACTTGCAGCCACAGGTCCACTTTTTTCTGCACTTTTCAAAGCCAGCGCCTCAGAACTGAAAGTTCTGCTCAAACTCCGCATTCCCGGTGTTCTACAGCGCATTGCAGTGTGTTATTTCATTTCTTCCTGGACATACCTCAAGTTTTCCCGAAAAGAGAATAATAAGGTTGTTGTTGAATGGAAGGGCCTGCTTGGTCTTTCTGCAGCCCTGGCTTTCGGGTATTACCTGGTGATGCGCTGGAGTTCAGTCCCAGGTTTCGGAATGGGTAATTTCGAAGCCAAGGACGGCAATATCGGCGCCTGGCTGGACCGCAAAATCCTTGGCTCACATGTCTGGTCTTCAGCTAAAACATGGGACCCTGAAGGTATATTAAGCACTATACCAGCCATAGCAACAACCATATCCGGCATTCTCTGCGGACTTCTTCTGAAATCCGGGGAAAACCGGGAAAAGATGCTGATGAATATGTTTGTTTACGGCAATCTGCTGGCTTTAGCCGGTTATTTTTTTTCCGGGTTCTTCCCTATTAACAAAAGCATCTGGTCAACCTCCTATGTGCTCCTGACCAGCGGTCTGGCATTCAACTTTCTGGCTGTCTGTTACTGGTACACTGATTACATGGGTTTCACATTCGGCACACAACCATTGGTCTGGATGGGTATGAACGCTATCACCATCTTTTTCGGTTCTGGAGTCCTGGCCCGATTGCTGGGATTCTGGCATGTCACAAGCGGCAACGGACAGAAACTGGCGATAAAAACCTGGTTTTATCAGAGCCTGGTGCCGGTCATGGGAAAATACAACGCATCATTGACATTCGCCCTTCTTTTTACAGGCTTCTGGGTGTTTATTTCCTGGGTTCTGTATCGCAAGAAGATCTTTTTGAAGATCTGATTTACATTCACAGCAAGGATGGTAACCATGACCAATATTTGCAGATGTGTGCAGCAAAAAATGAAGTTCCCCCCTGTGTTGGACAGGAATTTCATCCCGGCTGTCCTCTGGCGCAGAGAATTCGATGAAAGAGCCGCTTCCTCAGACAAGAAAGAGCAGGTTCTCTTAGCCCTCACCAGGTCTGACGGCACAGTATACAGGCATGACACCAGCGTTCCGCCCCATATTGGAAGTCAGGCTCATGACAACATCCGCCACATTGAACGCCTGATCAAGTTTCTGCTCTGGCAGAAAGGCGGAGACCGCGTCCTGATCTCAGGACCTGAACAGCTGGTATCCAGCCTTTCTTCCCTGTATGCTCCTTGCGGCAGGCAGGAATTCGATTCCTCATTCATTGGAAAGAAAATATTCGGTAAACCGCTGGAAATCGTCCGCGTTCAAGCCTCGGATATGCCTGCAGCAAGGGATATCTCAGCTCCTCTTGGCCGCCATCTCGATGGCTGCCGCATCGGGTTCGACCTCGGCGGCAGTGACCGCAAATGCGCATCCCTGATAGATGGTGAGGTGATCTTTTCCGAAGAGATCAAGTGGAGCCCTTACTTTGAAAAAGACCCGAATTATCACATAAAAGGCATCCAGCACAGCATTGATCTGGCTGCCTCGAAACTTCCCCGTGTGGACGCCATCGGGGGCAGTGCCGCAGGCATCTATATTGACAACGAAGTGCGCGGCGGCTCCCTTTATCGCGGACTTTCCGAGCAGGATTTCGACAAGCACATCCGCAGATTCTTCATTGCGCTCGGCGAAAAATGGGGTGTTCCCCTGGAAATTGTCAATGACGGAGAAGTGGCCGCACTGGCAGGCGCGATGTCTCTCAATGACAACGCGGTCCTGGGAATCTCCTTCGGCACCAGCTTAGCCTCAGGTTTTGTAACTCCCGCGGGGAATATCACATCCTGGCTGAACGAACTGGCATTCGTACCGGTTGATTACCGGTCTGACGCACCTGTTGATGAATGGTCCGGTGACCGCGGCTGTGGAGTGCAGTACTTCTCACAGCAGGCAGTAGCCCGCCTGTCTCCCATTGCAGGATTTGATTTCCCTGCCGATCTTCCCTATCCCGAACTGCTGGTGGCTGTTCAGGAGGCTATGAAAAAGGGGGACCCGCGAGCAGAAGCCATTTTTCGAACCATCGGAAGCTACTTTGGATATACTCTGGCTCTTTTGAGCGAATTTTACGATTACCGCAATCTGCTGATCATGGGACGGGTCACCAGTGAACAGGGGGGAGAAATCATCAATGATCAGGCCGGCGAAGTGTTGAAACAGGAATTCCCTGAACTTTCGTACATCCGCCTGTGCACTCCAGATGAAAAAAACAAACGCCACGGGCAGGCTATCGCAGCAGCCAGCCTTCCAGGGAGGGCCAGATGAAGCTCGGAGCGAAAGCCGATGTTTTCATTCCGGACGGGTCGACTGTTGAATCCGCCCTGAGTCGCACTACCCATCTCTGCATCTGCGCCCACCAGGATGACATGGAGATTTTTGCGTTTCACGGCATAGCTGAATGCTTCAACAGCACTGACCGCTGGTTTACCGGAGTAGTGGTCACCGATGGCGCAGGAAGCGCCAGGAACGGCGGTTATGCCGATTATACTGATGAAATGATGCAGCAGATCCGCATGCGTGAGCAGCGCAAAGCGGCTGCCATCGGCGAGTATTCAGCCTTGATCCAGCTCGGGCATCCCAGTTCCACGGTAAAAAACAATTCTTCAGCCTCTGTCAAAAGTGACCTGATTTCCATACTGCAGGCTTGCAGACCGCAGATACTTTACCTGCACAATCCTGCGGATAAGCATGATACCCATGTGGCAGTTCTTTCACGCTGCATCGAAGCAGTCAGATCACTCCCACAAGCATCCCGACCGGCCTCTGTATATGGCTGCGAAGTCTGGCGGGGGCTGGACTGGCTCTGCGATAAAGACAAGTCAGTTCTCCCGCTTTCCGGGCTGGAAAATCTTGCTGCTGCCTTGATCGGTGTCTTTGATTCACAAATCAGCGGAGGCAAAAGATACGACTTGGCCACTGCCGGGCGCAGGCTGTCCAATGCCACTTATCTGGAATCACACGCCACTGACAGCATAACCGCTGCCACCTATACTCTTGATCTCACACCCCTTGTAAAGGATGACCACATGACACTGGAGGATTTCACACTCGGTTTCATTGAACGCTTCAAGGCTGATGTAACCGAACGCATCCTTCGATTCAATTGAGGTGAAACATGGAAATCATTATTCTGGAAACATCGGCGCAGGTAGCTGAACGCGGCGCACAGATCGTGTGCGAACTGGTGCGGAAGCAACCTGACTCTGTCCTCGGACTGGCTACCGGCAGCACGCCAATGGCGCTTTATGAACGATTGATCGAGAAACACAAAACAAACGGAGTTTCCTTCAGTTCAGTCACAACATTCAATCTCGATGAATATGTGGGGCTTGATCCGCAGCATCCACAAAGTTATCGCTATTTCATGAACAAAAATCTGTTTGAACATATAGACATCAAGCCACAAAACACGCACATTCCTCCTGGCAACTTAGACAACCCGCTGGCAGCCGGACCCCAGTATGAAGATCAGATCCGCCAGGCTGGGGGTATAGACCTGCAAATACTTGGAATCGGGGCCAACGGTCATATTGGATTCAACGAACCGACCTCAAGCCTGGGATCGCGCACCAGAATCAAAACCCTGACAAAAAAAACCATTGACGACAACAGCCGTTTCTTTGCCCAGGACGAATTTCAACCATACTTAGCCGTTACTATGGGCATAGCCACAATCATGGAATCAAAGCGCATCATTCTGCTGGCCACAGGGTGGAAAAAAGCCGAGGCAGTCGCGGAAACTGTGGAAGGTCCTGTCTGCGCCTTATGTCCTGCCTCAGCCCTGCAATGGCATCCATGCACCAGCATGATTCTGGACACCGCTGCAGCGTCCCTGCTCAAGCATACAGCTTATTATAAGTTCGTGCTCAACGAACAGGACCGCCTTGTGGAACGATTCGGCGACCCGCGTTAATCATACCCTCCGCTGCGCCTGAAAACTCCTGTCCCGAGTTTGATCATAGCTTCGGGTACAGTCAACCGTAGTTCACTTCGTTCACACGGTTGACTGAGTTCGTGCTCAACGAACAGGACCGCCTTGTGGAACGATTCGGCGACCCGCGTTAATCATACCCTCCGCTGCGCCTGAAAACTCCTGTCCCGAGTTTGATCATAGCTTCGGGTACAGTCAACCGTAG
>JAQTRI010000286.1 GCA_028711905.1 Candidatus Wallbacteria bacterium
CGAACACCTGCGGGCTTTCGGTATGGGCGAACACCGTAACCTTGATCTTTCTGTCCGACCAGTTGGCTTTGCGTTGTACAGCGATCAGCCTCGATCGTTCTTCGCATGTCAGAAGTTCAGTCTGCGGCAGGCACAGCAATTTTCCTGACGGCTCAGTTTCCAGCAGCCTGATCTCGTGAGCCCCGAGACTTTGCGCCAGGTCGATCATGTGCCACACGCACTGACTCGCGAGCAGATCCTTAGTCACCACAGTCTGCACCATGGTGTAAATCCCGGATGAGCGCAGAGCGGCTACAGCCCGACAGGCAGCGCTGAACGCGCAGGATTTTCCACGCCGTTTGTCGCACTCCAGACTGTCGTAATGATCGATGCTGACCCCTGCCATCTGCAGGCCGGCCTTTCTGAGCTGCCCGGCCCGCTCCCTGTCCAGTCCCTGGCCTGAAGTGAACAACATGGACACAGACCGGTCGTCGATTGCGGATATGATCCGCGAAAGGTCCGGCCGCAGCATCGGTTCCCCGCCTGTCAAACCGATGATCGCCACACCCATGTCCTGCAGTTCATGGATCAGCTTTACAACTGCAGCAGTATCAAGCTCCGGGCCGACTGTCCGGCCGGCGCTGCTGCAATGGCCGCAGTTGTATGCGCAGCGCTCAGTCAACGCCACATACATCGAGATCGGTGCTGTACGCATGGCCTCCGCATGTTCGCGGAACAGGCTCGCTTTCCCGGGAACGGATCGGAACAGCTGCATGAAGGCTCTGGACGGAACAGGAGGCAGGAACGAACTGATCAGGAAACTGCCGAAAAACGGCACGATCCTCTCATCTTTGGCCACGCGCCACAAAGCCCTGACCATGGACCGGAAACTGTAATCCCTGTCTTTGGAAAATTCCCGGTGCACAGTGCGCAGAAGCTCCCGATTGCGCCGGTCGAGTAAAAACCTGACAATCGTGCCCAGGTCTCTCAACATTTTTTTCCCACCACTGCGCAGAATCTGTGCACGGTCGAGCGCAGGCCTTTCCTGTCGAACACCTGAGCCAGTCTGTTGCTCATATCCGTGCGGCCGAACAACCGGAAATTGCCGGCTAAGGCCCCACATTCGAAGAGCCAGACCACAGCTTCAGTGCCGTTTCTGAATTCAAAGGTTTCTTCGCCATCCCAGTGTTCGCAGCAGACAAGGCCGTTCTTTCCGAACAATCTCTTCAGGCTTGTGCTCCCTGCAGGCAACCGAAAGCGGATGTCATTAACAGTACGGAAATCCAGCGGGGCTTCCTGCATCAACTCAATAACAGCCTGTTCAACACCTGGCAGGGTTTGCCTGGTGTTGTCGACAATTCCAGCCATGCCGCCAGATTTCAACACACGCGAGATTTCTCTCATCAGCGCATCAGGCCTGGAATATGACATGGCCCAGCAGCAGGTCACCACATCGAAATGCGCATCCGGGAGTTTACGGATCTCTTCCAGCATATCGCCATGGCTCAGGATAAATCTTCCGCTCCACTCCCGGCATTTCTCTGACAGCCTTTCCCGCGCCAGTTCAAGCATGCCTTTCGAACAATCGATACCGATCATTTCAGCAGGCGACAGTTTTTTCGCCTGACATTCCAGCACAAAGCCAGTACCGCAGGCCAGGTCCAGTATACGGCTGCCGGGTTGAGCAATGACCCGGTCTAACATGGATTGAGTATGTTTTCCCATGCGCGCTTCCCATGTGCGGTTATATGTAGCGCTGACAGTGTCATAATCGACGGCATACTCATGCGCCCTGACGCGGTGCCCCAGCAGCCAGTGCCAGGAGATCCGGTGAAAATACAAAGCTTTTTTAAGATATCTTTTCCAGTTTATCAACATGTTTATCTATGCTTCCGGCAAACAGATACATCAGATTATTGACGCGCTCAATGCTGCCGCTGACGCCGAACCTGCGCATTTCTGCAGCCAGTTTTTCAGGCGCAATGGGCCTGATCCGGTCCACCAACAATCTCTCGAACAGGTGCAGTATTCTTCCAGTTGATCCTGAAAAATCGAATTCCATGACCACAATCCTGGCACCCGGCCGGAGCACGCGAATCATCTCTTTCAGAGACATCCGCAGCCCGCGGATGTGATGCAGGCCATCGATGCAAATACAGGCGTCAAAGCTCCGGTTCCGAAACGGTAAAGATTCGGCCTTTCCGCAGCAGGCCGACACTCCGCGCCTCTTCGCCCGCGCCAACATGCGCAGAGTATGATCCAGCACAGCAACAGTGCAGCCGCATCCGGCGATCTTCCCGGAAATCAGGCCTGTACCGCCGCACAGGTCCAGGATCAATTCCCCGGGAAGAGGCTTCAAAGCCCTGATCACATGATCGGGCCGATACAGCCCGGTCAGCGCCATAAAAGGGTCGTACAGATCGGAGTATAGATTGAACCAGTTCATTAGCACTCCTGCATTATCCCGTGAAGGACAAGAATGCGCTTGCTGCTGTCGGGCTTGTTATCAGGCCCGGTTCAGCCGAATTAGCACCACCCCGGCAAATTTGTCCGGGCCTCTCAGCCAAGAAGGCTCCTGATGCTTTTCCCTGTCATGCCATACAGTTCCAGTTTGAACAGAGCCAGATCGATGGTGCGGCTCAACACCATATTCGAGGCTTGAGTAAAGCTTTCCAGTTTTTCGATATATTCATAGGACGGAATGAGTTTTTCTCTGAAGCGCAGTTCCGAATCGTCCAGATCAATCCGGGTCTTTTCCATGTTGGCTGACGCAATAGCTAAGCTTAACTCCAGGTCCCGCAGCCTGCGGAACAGCGTCACCGCGGTTTTTTTCCGTTCCTGCCGAAGACTGGCGAGTGCGGTTTTCTGAAGATCTGCGGACAATCGCAGTTTCTCCATTTCCACACGGATCTTTTTCCTGTCCAATGGCAGAGTGTATGTCAGGCCTGCCTGCCAGCGGTTGCCGTCCATATCAACAGACTCGCTTCTGTTTTCCCCCTGGCCACGCATGTAGTAATTGCCTGTTGCTGCCAAGGTACCCCGAAGTTCGCTTTCAGCATTGGCCAGTTCCAGCTGAGTTCTGCTATAAGCGTCCTCTGTGTCCAGCAGTCCGGTCCAGGAACAGGAAATGTCCTGAAAAAGCATTTCAGCGTCCTGGAAACCGATTTTTCCACACTGCTCCAGCAGATCACGCACGCACCTGTCCAGTTCAGCTCCAAGCGGCCCCTCGGGTCCACAGATGAACAGGGCGAGCTTTTCACCAGCCGTAATCAGCGTTTCCTCAGCCATGGCCAGTTCCAGCTCTGCCTGCTTCAACGACAGGCTGACGCTCTGGTACTCGGATTGCCTGATCAGGCGCTGGCCGTATTTGGCGGCAAAATCAGCGTCCATACGCTCAAGCTGCCTGACCGTAGCTTGGCGCAAACCGATTTCCACGGATTTACTGTACTTCTCGCACAGAAGGGTCATCAACTCTTGAAGGGTCCGGTTCTCGGCGTCCCTGAGCCGGGAATCTTCAGCAGGATCCGAATAAACATGACCTAAGCCTCTCTGCGCTCCAAGCAGGTTGTGACTTAAGGAAAGCCCGAACTCATCTGTGTACTTGCCGGTGCTGTAATCCGACATGTCGGAATCGGTTTTGCGGCTCAGGGAGAACACTGTGCCGTCCCTGGCGGTCCGGTCTAAGGAAAGGCTGTAACTAAGGTTTTCGCTTTCAGACTGCAATTGATCGAAAACTCCGGTGAACGAATTATAGTAGCTGGAAAAAGTGCTGGCGCGGCTGTATCCCGATGAAAGATTCGGTGCAAACCGGAACCCGATCCTGTAGAACTCGTTTTCCAGTTCGCGCGAGTGTCGGTTCATTACCTGCATACGGTAATCCAGGTTGCGCGAAAGTGCCAGATCGGACAGCTCGGTCAGCGTGCCGCATCGTAACAGGACCGGGAAGAGCAGAATCAGGAACAGTGTCATGCGTCAAGCTTAGTGTAAAGTGCCCTGAGTGTCAAGGTTGACTTTGGACTGTGGTTTGACATTTTCCGCTGGAACAGATAGCTTTTCTGCATAGCCGGAGGAAACATGAAGCGCAAAATTTGGATCATCGTCATTGTCCTCGCAATCGTCATCTGCACGGCAGCCGGGTGTTATCAATTGAAGAAAAAAACCGAGAAGTCCGGTGATAAGCCTTACGGTCTGCACTGTGTCACGCCCGGCACCTTGGAGATCACCATGACTTTTCCCGGCAGCTTCTGTTTCCAGGAAAGCCAGATACAGTATGCTCGTGTTTCAGGCATGATCGTCAGTAACTTAGTTCAGGCAGGTGACATCATCAAGCCCGGAGACGCAATTTTCTGCCTCGATACCCTGGAAACCCTGGCTGGAAAAATCGCTGTCGGAGACGAATTGCTTTCTCTGCAGGACGAGATTGAGAATGAACGCCTGGAACTCGAATCCGGCCCAGGCATCGCAGTCGAAGAAGACGACCTCTGGCGCCGTAAGATCGATTACTTCCAGAAAGAGCTCAAGCTGGTGACAAGGGAAAAAAACTATTCTCTCAAGGAATACATCGTGGCCCAGGAGAACCTGGTCAATTCACGGCGCAGCGCGCTGACCCTGTCCAAAGACCGGGCCTGTCGCTCGATCCGGGGAACACTGCGTCTGGACAATCTCAGGGACAAGCTGGCTCGATCAAAGGAGCGCATGGCTCAGTATTCAGATCTGCACGGCATCCGCTTTGCCGGTCATTCTCCGGCCATGCTGACTGAATTTCTCACAGGCGGAGAAAAGTTGATCAGCGAGAGATCCCGGCTGTTCAGCTTCGCATACCTGAAAGATTTCCAGATCACCGCCTCAGTGGACCCTGCCGACTATTTCCGCTTCAATCCCGGCGATGTGGCAACTGTAGAAATCCGCTATTTAAGCCGCAGCCTGACAGCCGAAGTGCTGCACACGTCCCCGATTTTCTCCACAGGCACCAGCCTGCCCAAGGGTACTGTACGGTTCTCAGTCCCGGCGGCATCCGGATGCCTGTACCCGAACTTAGACTGTGACATCCGGGTCGGCACTATGGTCAGAAACGCGCTACTGATTCCGGTTTCATGCATCACGGAAAAAGAAGAGGGTCGGATGTTCATCAACAACCGCAATGACAAGGGTGGCACCTTCGCCTTCGTGTATGACGAAAAGGAAGGTAAGGCCAGGC
>JAQTRI010000287.1 GCA_028711905.1 Candidatus Wallbacteria bacterium
TCCGGCCCGGCTTCCGTCAAAGAGAATGTAATTTTCCAGGATATCAAGCAGGCGATCTTTAGTAAGCATCCCGTTGATCAGGGTTTCAGTGTCCAGCGAGCCTGGTTCTTTTTCGGCGTTGCGCTTACTTTCGTGGAAATGGTCCCAGCCTGAAGTAATCGAGCCGAAGGGGGCATAGTCGCCGTTGCTGACGATCAGAAAGGTGTTATGGCGGAAAGCGTGGGGAATGCTGTCGTTCATATAGTCGGTCAGGTTGTTGTCAAAGCCCAGACGGATGTCTTTGTATACGGCTTTCAATTCGATGAAAACAATCGGCAGGCCGTTGATATAGCAGACGATGTCGGCTCTGCGATTGTAATACGGCACGCTCACACCCTGGATTTTCAGTTCGCGAACAGCGAGGAAACGGTTTTCACACGGGTATCGGAAGTCAATAACTCTGGCACGGAAATGATGTTCTTTTCCGTCTTTGTCTCTCCACTCAACGGGCACACCGTCGCGGATAAAACTGTATTGCTGCTGATTCTGCTGCAAAAGCGACTTGGAAAAATCGATGGCTGTCAGTTTTTCCATAGCCTGTTCCCGGGCTGATTCAGGCAGTTCCGGATTGAATTTCAAAAGCGCTGCCCGCAGGTCGCGCTTAAGCACAACTTCGCGCTCGCTCGTGCGGCCGAGCAATCCTTGTTGACCGAAAGTTTCGTCATTGAAGGCGTAAACCGCATCCCAGCCGAGATGATCATGCAGATAATCGATGAAAGTCTGCTGGACTAAGCGGTCTTCAGAGTTGATGTCAGTGATCAATCATCATCTCCTGTCACCAGGTAAAGGCTTTTGTCGTCTGATTATCGGAATCTTTGTTTCTGTTCTTATCATGTTCAGGACTGGTGTGTAAATGTCGATTTCTGTTTTTTGAGTATGTATAGAAACAATCAAGGAGTATCTGCAGCGTTTGTTCCATCTGTTCAAGTGATGTCTTTCTTTCCACCAACCGACAACCGGAAAAACGGCAATCAGATTTGAAGCTGCAAGTTCAGCCGCAGTACCCTTCCAGATATCAGAGTGAATTGAGCCGACATCTCTTGCTTCTCCGATCAGCCATTTTTCAGTCGGCCCTTTTGAATCTGGTTTTTCACCTGCCTCGCGGGCCTTGGCATTGATCCGAGGAACAAATTCTGTCTCTGTTTCACCAGGTCCATTAAGCTGAAACCGTAACGCATGTGAAGCATAACGGTATCTGCCGCTCCATCCAACTTCACCAGGACCAGGTTCAATAAAATATGATAAAGTCACCCTCATTTCAACTGGTTCTGATCCCAGGTCACGAAGCGCTTCGATCGGCCAGGGTAGTTTGTAAAGATGCATGTCACGCGATGAACAATAACCGCCGGTTTTATCGTAAGGCTGAAGTTCGGCCTGTGAGATCAGTGTCAAAGAATTCGAGGCGCAATACAATGCCTTTTCCAGAATCGGCACGCCATATCCGCACAATCTTAGAAATTCAGCATAATCGCCCTTATTAGGTTTTTTGGGGAGAAATTGACTTTTCATGGCAGCAGTCCATTGCGCAGAATGCACGAGCAAAGCCCTTATCGTCTCAGGCCATGCATCCGGGTACATGACTTGTATCCTGGCTGCAAACCTGGCGGCCAGAGCTGAAGCTGCACTGGTTGCTCCGAAGCTTGCGAACTGAGCTTCCTGCGTCTTGTACCAGGTGGAAATCAATTGCAGTTCATCCGGGACTTGTATTGAATCATTTGGTCCCTTTGCAACGTTTCCACCTTCAAACAATACTTCAGGCTTAATCGGCCATTTGTTCGTAGGCCATGTCAGAGAAGTGGAACTTGTCGGAGCTAATCCGCCTTCCGGCGCAACAGGTGTGTATCCACTCAGCGATCCGTCGGTAATACGGATTTTCTCGGTGAATGCACCGACGGTCAAAGCATTCCAGGATTGCGCTGGGTTTTGAACTTCAGCTGTTTTGTTATCAGTCGGATAATTTCTCCAGTTTTCCGGATCATCCACATTACCGGAACTGATGATAATCAAGCGATGATTATTGCCGTTTGAATCTGAGGCAAGATCGTCCAATGCAGCTGACCATGAAGTTGGTCGGCCACGGTCACTCTCTTCTACTGAAGTCACTGCCATGCAAATGATTCTCTTCCTATCAGGGGAAGGTGCTTGAATTTCAGCTTTGCTGACTCCCTGGATCGTAAAATAACCCCAGAGTTCTTTTGGGTTTGTTGCTGGTGCTGGAGGCAGTATTTTCACTGATTCCAGCCGATATGGAACTTGAAAACCTGAGCTGTTATTCAGAAGATCCAGTAAATCCCCATATGCTACTGTCCCGGCCATCAGAGTACCATGGCCCTTATTATCGGCTACTCCCCATTCCTGGATAACTGAATGGAGGTCACTGCCGTCAAGCAAGGGTTCGATCAATTGATGTCCGTTGTTTACTCCACTATCAAGTATGCATACAACAACATTCTGATCATCGCTGAATTCGGCGCGTTTTACTAACTCTCGGACCAAGGATGTTTGATGTTTATTATCAGTCTCCAGGAAAAAAGTCGCGATTTTTCGCACAGGTTGAAACTCTGCGATATCGTCGGAGAATTCAATAATCTTTTCAAGACCGGTTCTGTTGATCCTGATCAGTTTCACGAGTCTTTCAGGAAATTTTAGAACACCAGATTTTGATTCTATTTTCAAATCGACCAGTAACTTTTCGAACCGTGACTGAACCTGTTCATCGTTACTACTGAGCCATACTTCAATCCAGTCGTGGTTCTTAGCGGGAATGGAGTCTGTTTTATCCGGGTCCCAGAATGATTCAAGGATTGCCAACTTGATGTCAGTAATGCTCTCAACCAATTTGGCATGTTTCCGTTTGCCGTCTTCGGTTGCTTTTGGATCGGCTTCACTGGCATACGCTTCAATTTTATTCAGGAAGAAACCTCTTTTATCAAAAGGAATGAAAACAGTTGCCAGAGTTTGCTCTGTATTGTCGGAAGTAATTTTCCGGACATTGAGCAGCTTGATTCCTGCCCTTGAATTTTCCAGGCTCTGCAGCGCTAATTCAAAGCCTGGTTCACTGTTGAAAACAAGGTATGCTCCATCGCGGTCCGAATGAGACACAGCTTTTCTTTCTTCGGCCTGTTCCCAGGTTTTTTCAAGTCGTTTTATCAGTAAAGTACTATGGGAAAGCGGATCTCGCTCAGGCATTGGAGCAGGATCAACTTTTCTCTTTGGCTTGGAGTATCTCTGTGTATTCGTTGGTCCGGCCAAAAAAATATGTCTGTATTTCTCATTTGGCATGAGTTTACTCCTTCAGCCCAGCTTCTCTTCTTTCCTTTAACATCTGTTTCAAAAGAGCTGGTTGGACCTGCTTCAGATCTTCCAGGATTGCCTGCTTTACCGCATCTTTGCAGGACTGGTCGATTTCCGCATGACTCAGACTTTCACTGGCAGATACTATATCTTTCCAGGTAAGCTTAGTAGGCATGAAGGTTCCGAGCACATTCTGGATCAGTCTTTTTCTGCCGTCAGTGTCTGGGATTTTGTAATAAAGAACATCATCGAAACGCCTGTAAAGAGCCCGGTCAAGCAGCTTGGGGCTGTTTGTGGCAGCCACGATCAGGCTGTCTGATTTGTCCTGTTCTATGAACTGGAGGAAGGAATTCAGGACTCTCCTCATCTCACCCACATCGTTGTCCATGGATCTTTCTCCGCCAATCGCGTCAAATTCATCAAAAAGATATACGCCTGGGTTAAGTTGTATCAGATCAAAAATCTGCCTCAGCTTGGCGCTGGTTTCCCCCATGAATTTCGTAACAAGTTTATCCACTTGCACAGTGTTCAAAGAAAGACTCAGCTCATGTGCCAATACCCGGGCGGTCATGGTCTTGCCGGTCCCGGGAGGGCCGATCAGCATGATTTTACGCCTGTGAGTCAGGCCGTGGCTTTTCAGCTTGTGCATCTGCCTGAATTCATGGATGATCCGCTCGATCCTGGTCTGCAGGCTTCCAGGCATTATCAGCGCTGCTTTTGGAGTGTCCGGCTTTTCAGACAATACAAGTCCGTGTAGTTCAGCAGGAAATTTGAGGACTTTCGTACTCTTTTCCGATCTGGCTTTGTCCAAAATAGACCGAATATCATGCGCCAGAGCCCCATGCCCCTGATGTGCTTCATGGGCGGCGACCTGCAGAGCAATCGTAAAAAACCGTTCGCTCTCTTCGCTGAAATGTGATTTGATCAGAGTTTTCAATTGTTCGGCTGTAGCCATTTTACACCTCGATACTTGTAATCACTATTCACCAGCTATTGTTCCCTATCTTCTAGAGTAATCAAGGGCAAGTCCGATATCTCTTTGACATTTTACTCGAAATGTCGGATACTTGTAACAGCTCATCTGCCATTGGCAGAAGGAGTAAGGACGCCCGCTTCCGTCAGGAGGCGGCGTTTGTGTTTTTAAAACCAAGGGCATATTTATCATTCTCTTACCACAAAAAATGGATTTTTATCGACTACTGCGCAGGTGACTTTGCATTTTAAAAACTCTTTCAGATCTTTTTCTTTTTCCAGTAAGCAAACAAGTTCCTCTAAAGTGCACAAGATTACTACTTTGTCCCTAAGTGCGTTTTTCACTTCAGTAATCGCAGGTTCAGAAAAGCCTGATTCTGAGATGAATATCCCTCTGCAATCTGCTCTACTATAAAGACTTGAAAGCAGTTGAGAAACCTCAGGTCTTCCCAGTGGTTTGTTCCACCACTTCATTTCAACAAGATAGATTATTCCGTCAATTTCGATAACTCCGTCAATTTGCTCAATGATGCCTTCCCCTGCATCTCCGCATAATGCGAAGGATTCTTTAACAGAAATATCATGAACTTTGAACAGTTTGTTTACAACCGCTTCTAATTCTTTACCTCTTTTGTGCGGGTCTTTATCTTTTGAAAACAGTGAGTAAAACTCTTTTTTGACTTGTTCAATTTCTTGTTTTTTCTTTTTTAGCCTTTCGGCTTTTTCTTTCTCTATTTCTTTTACACGATCGGTTTCTTTCTTACGTTCAATGTTCATCTTGGAAAACGAATCTTTAACATCAATGACTTTTCGAATTTGAGTAACTAAGCCCATTGCTTCGAGCCGTTCTTTTTCCC